>JAVHWG010000114.1:0-2748 GCA_032159965.1 Mycobacterium sp. | reverse complement strand
GTGGTTTTGAAGGCTTCCTGCAGGTGGTGTAGCTTCGATGGGCACAACAACACGGGGCTATGGCGCAGCTGGTAGCGCACCACACTGGCAGTGTGGGGGTCAGGGGTTCGAGTCCCCTTAGCTCCACCGAAAACCGCAGTTCAGTGGGCTTTGGCCGCTGCGATTGCCCGCGTCCTGACGACAGTAGAACTGTCTTTGACGACATTTGGGGGTGTTCGTTGTCCCCACACTTCTTTTAGACATAATGCGGGAGCAGGGCACTTTTGGAGGTTCGTGCTGCAGCACGCGGCGATGCCTGTTTCGGGTCGGCCGCTAGGTGGGGATGGCGAGTAGGATTCGGCCATTGTGGGGCCCGTTTTCGATCTGGTCGGCGTCGACGAAGAACTTGCCTTCCCATCTCGGGGCAAGAACGGCTTTGCGCTGGCGGTGCTTGCCGCCGAGCCGGGGATGGCGGGAATACTCGACCGGGAGGTGTGGACCACGTGACACGGGTCGCCGCCGTCGACTGCGGCACCAATTCGATCAGGCGGTTGGTCGCCGATCCGGCGGACGGCGGCCTGCGCGATGTCCATGGCGAGATGCACATCGTGCGGCTGGGCCAGGGCGTCGACGCCACGGGCCAGTTCGCGCCGGAGGCGATCGAGCGGACGAAGGCCGCGCTACCGACTACGTTGAACTGTTGCGCCGCAACGATGTTGAGAAGGTGCGAATGGTGGCGACCGCGGCGACCCGCGACGCCGCCAACCGGGACGTGTTCTTTGCGATGACGGCCGACGTGCTCGGCGCTGTCATGCCGGGCGCCCTCGCCGAGGTGATCACCGGGGATGAGGAGGCCGAGCTGTCGTTTCGCGGCCGGTCGGTGTATTAGACGTCGCCGCAGGCCCTTTCGTGGTCGTCGACCTCGGCGGGGATCCACCGCGGTGGTGCTGGGCGAACGGGAGATGCGGGCCGGTTACTCGGCGGACATCGGCTGTGTTCGCCTGACCGAGCGGTGTCTGCCCAGCGACCCGCCGACCGCGGCGCAAGTCGCGGCCGCGCGCGACGTGGTGCGCGAACGGCTGGGGGAGGCGCTGCGGGTCGTGCCCGTCGAAAAGGCTCGCCCCTGGGTCGGTGTCGCAGGCGCCATGACAACGCTTTCGGCTCTGGCGCAACGGATGACGACCTTTGACCCGGCGGTGATCCACCTGTCGCGTGTCGGTTTCGAGACCTGCTGCGGGCGTGCGGGGACATCATCGCGATGACGCATGACCAGCGCGCCGCGCTGGTCCGATGCACGAGGGCCGGGTCGTCGTGATGAGCACACGCTGACCCACGCCGTCCCGAAGTTGTCGTCGGCCCTTGTGCATGCATACCCAGCGACAATCCAGACCGACTGGTGAACTCGCGAGGGCTATATCTTGCCAACAGAAGCGGAGCAGTCGTTCGCATCGAGCAGGTTGGGGGGCCGATTCCCTTCGGGCGCAAATCCGCAAGAGTTGGCAGTGAGCAACTGCACGGCCGCGTTCGCCAGGGATCCGGAGGACACTGAAAGTTAGTCGCAGTATGCCCCGTGGCGAATGATCGGAACCATCTCACGATGCCATCATTGAGCTGCATCGATCTTCGAGCCGCATCAAGATTCGATGATGCGGGCGAGATACGGAGACATGCCTGCCGTCCTCAGGGGATTGACGCTGACCTTCCCGTAGCTGCTGGCTTCCTCGAGCACTTGCCCGTTGCCCAGCTACATCGCGACGTGCTGAGTCCCGCCGGAGCCGTAAAAGTTGAGATCGCCCCGCTTAGCTTGAGACGGCGGAATTTTCCGTCCGGTGTTGTATTGATCGCCCGAGAACTTGGGGATGAGTACACCCACACCTGCGAATTGCGAATTGGGTGAATCCGGAGCAGTCGAAGCCCACCGTGTTCGCTCCTGACTCGATCCCAAGCGTAGGACCTTTGGGGCCGCCTCCGCCCCATGAATAGGGCACTCCCATCTGAGAGGCGCCATGACGGATCACATACTCGATTGCTTGGCGGCCGTAGACTCACGGTCCTCTTTAGTAGCGGGCTGCTGGGGGTGGCACGTAGCTTCGCCAAAAGACCCAGGTCAGGGGATACCTCACCTGGGCCTTCGTGCGCCTAGCGCCACCACTCTGCAGCGCAGGAGTTTGGGAAGCTAGGCGCCCGCGTTCCGAGCCGTAACGGCTGCGGCCGTCGCCTGAGCAGTGGACTGCGCCATGGGTGCTGCCACGGCATCGGCTTCGTCATGGACTGCCTGCGCCTGACCGTCAGACGCCGACAGATCTTTGCTTTTCTGCGCGGCCAGCACCTCAGTAAGTAGAGCCTCGTCGTACTTCGCCTCGGCGGCTTGGGCCCGCTTGCGAGCCTCTTCCACTTCCCGTTGGGCCTTGCTTCGCGCCTTGCGCAGCGTTTCCCGCTGTTGAGCCGACGTCTTGATCGCACGCTTGAGTTCGGCCTGCTGGTCGACTGCGGCTTGCAACGCGGCCTCGTCGGCGCTGCGCCGTTCGGCATTGTCCTCGAGCCGTTCCAACACGAGGGAGAGCTGCTTCTCGGCCTGGGCCGCCGCTTCCTCTGCGGCCTGCCACGTGCCGCGCGGCCCATCCAGGGCGGCGTGATCGACCTCCAAGTCGGCGTTGGTGTCGGTAGTCGCGGAGTCGGACTGTTCCCGCGCGTCTGCGGTTGTCATGAATTCGGCTCTTTTCTTCGTCGGAGCTCTCGCGCACCGGGCGCGGACTGTCCTCGGCTGAC
>JAVHWG010000074.1:0-3915 GCA_032159965.1 Mycobacterium sp. | reverse complement strand
AACCAGGTGCGTGCCGGCTCGTTGCCGCCGTAAAGGTCACCGCTGTGACACTTTCGCAGTGGGAATGAGCAGATCCCCGACGGTGCGTCGGAGTCGTCGAAGATGTAGCTCGCCGCCGCATAGTTGTTGGTGAAGCCCATGAATCCCGACGACCGATGCGACTCGGTGGTGCCGGTCTTCCCTGACATCGGCAAATTCCAGCCCACCGATACTGCGGAGCCAGCGGCGGTGCCCGGGCTCTGGCTGTCCTTGCTCAGCGCATTGGCGAAGGTGTTGGCCAAACCTTCGGGCACCGCCTGGTCACACGGCTCGGTGGTGAACGACACCTCTTTGCCATGCCGGTCGAATATTTTGTCGATCGGGTTCGGTGAACACCACACACCGCCGGAGGCCAGCGTCGCCGCCACATTGGACAGCTCAAGCGCGTTGAGCTGGAACGGGCCCAATGTGAACGAGCCCATGTTTCCGCGCTTGATGAAGTCGGCCAAGCTTTCGTTGCCTGCTGGGTCGTAAGCCCGCGCTGTTCCTGGAATCGCGTACGACCGCATGCCCAGCCGGACCGCCATGTCCACCGCGCGTGTGACCCCAACCTGTTGAATCAATTTGGCGAACGCGGTGTTCGGCGAGGTCGCGAGCGCGTCGGTGACGTTCATGGACCCGCGGTATTTGCCGGCGTTCCTCACGCACCAGGTTTCCTTCGGACACCCCGGCGTATCGCTGCTGCCCAAACCCCTTGCTTCGAAGGAGCCCGGCACGTCCAACTGAGCGTTGATGCCCATGCCCATCTCCAGCGCCGCGGCTGTGGTGAAGATCTTGAAGATCGACCCTGCGCCGTCACCGACCAACGAGAACGGTTGTGGCTGCATCGTTTCGCGGGCTTCGCCGTTGAGGCCGTACGTTCGGTTACTGGCCATCGCCAGCACCTGGTGTGAGTTTTTTCCGGGTTTGATCACGCTCATCACGCTGGCGACACTGTCGAGCGTCGGGCTGGCAACGTTGTCGATCGCCGCCTTGACCGACGCCTGCATCTTAGGGTCCAGCGTCGTGCGGATCAGATACCCGCTGCGCGCCACCTGCTCCCTGCTGATACCCGCCCGCGTCAAGTAATCAAGCACATAGTCACAGAAGAAGCCGCGGTCGCGGGCGGCGATGCACCCGTTTGGCAGCCGATTCGGTTGGGGCAGCACATTGAGTGGCTCGTTCTTGGCGGCACGCAGCGCCTGCGCCTCAGCGGGGAAGTTCTGGATCATCGTGTCCAGCACTAAGTCTCGACGCTGCAGCGCACCGTCGGGATTTGCGTAAGGGTCCAGTGCGGTGGGCGACTGCACCATGCCAGCCAGCAGCGCGGCCTGCTGCCAATTCAGTCGCGAAGCGTCGATACCGAAGTAGGTTTGCGCGGCGTCTTGCACACCGAACGCCCCGTTGCCAAACGACACCAGATTGAGGTACCGGGTGAGGATTTCCGACTTGGATAATGTCTTATCAAGGGTCAGCGCCATCCGAATCTCCCGCAGCTTGCGGACCGGGGTGCTCTGGACCGCGGCCCGCCTTTCGGCGTCGGTCTGCGCTGTCACCATCAATCGGTAGTTCTTGATGTACTGCTGTTCGATCGTCGAGCCGCCGCGGATGGCGAGGTTGCCCGACAGGTAGCCGGACAGACCCGTCAGTGTGCCTTGCCAGTCCACGCCACTGTGCTCGGCAAACCGCTTGTCTTCGATCGAGACAGTTGCCAGTTTCATCGTGTCGGCGATCTGATCGCTGGGCACCTCAAACCGGCGCTGGGTGTATAGCCATGCGATCGGATTCCCTGCGGCGTCGACCATCGTTGACACCTGCGGGACGTCACCCTCAAGGAGCTGCGCGGACCCGCTGGCGACGACGTCGGAGGCGCGGTTGGATAGCAGCCCTAAGCCGCCCGCTACCGGGAACATCAGCGCAGCCGCCATTGCCCCGGCCAGCAGGCTGCACAACATCAGCTTGAAGACCGTCTCCGACGCCGGCCGTGGCTCCGGCATACCTGGAGACTAGTTATCGCGTTTCGGCCCTCAACGCTTCATCGCCGGATAAATACCCGCGTGTCCGCAAATTGTTACCTCGGCCGAGTTCGCAACGGCCTCCGTCCGTTTTTGCCAATGTGGTGTCGGTGCGCTGGGGCTCCCGTCCCCTCGACGGCGTCGGAGATACTGCAGACAAGGTCTCACTCCGGGAGTTATGAACGACAGTTCGGCGCAACGCCCGTACCCGCGCGAGGCTAGCGACCGTCGGCACCCCAAGGGCGGCAAACGACCACACCACCACGATCACCCCCATGCCGGGCGGGGAGCCGCAGCCGCTCGCCGCGATACTTCCAGGCAGTAGCCTCCCACCTGCGTTTTAGGCTGACGGGGCGTTCAGCGAGACGTCCCTTATTGATCGAGTTGCGCTGCTATGAACGGGTCACGGCAGCCAAAAAGGCATATCCCGGGGGTGTCGGCAAACGCGGTGTCTCGCACTTCGATCTGCGTATCACCCAGGAGGACGACGGGCGGAGGCCCAGACGGTGCGCACAGATGTTGGCCGCCCTGCAACGCAAAGCAATGCAGGTCCTGCTGGCGGCCCGTGCGGCGTCGCAGATGCTGAAGTGCTAGGAGGCGTTGCCGTGCCCGAGGCGGCCGACATGCCCGACGGATTGTTTGCCCTGCCCAGCCACCAGCACCGGGGGCGAGGACCGGCCCCCACCAGCTCGTCCCCCGGTGTGTGATCGTTGGTACCCGCGAGCCGGCCGTAACAAACAGAGCGGTGGAGACCGAGGAGTCGGGCGCGACCCGAGCAAGATCACGGCCGGATCGGCACCGCCGGACAGCGATTCGGCGCACACGGATGCACGCCGCCGACCTTAGGGTGGTCAGTGTGCGGCGAGGATTCCGGGAGGATCTGCGCAGTTTGACGACCAGCATCGCCGAGATGTGCGAGCGGGCGGGACTGGCGATGGAGCGCGGCACGCAGGCGCTTCTGCAGGCAGACCTGGAGCTGGCCGAACAGGTCATCACCGAGCTGCAGCAAATCGCCCCACACGTTGCCGGCATCGAGGACGACGCCTTTCGGTTGCTGGCGTTGCAGGCTCCCGTGGCCGGGGATCTGCGCGCTGTTGTCAGCTCGCTGAAGAACGTCGCCGATGTTCAACGGATGCACGCGCTCACCGGGCATGTTGCCAAGATGGCGAGGCGACGACACCCGTCGCACGCCGTGCCGGAAGACGTCGCGGGTTACTTCGCCCAGATGGGGCGCATCGCCGTCGACCTTAGTAATGGTGCCAGAGACGTTGTGCTTTCCAACGATCCGTCCAAGGCCGCACAACTCGACGATGACGACGACTCCATGGACGACCTGCACCGCCGCCTGTTCACCGTCCTGATGGACCACAATTGGCAGCATGGCGTCCCCGCCGCAATCGACGTGACACTCCTTGGACGCTACTACGAACGTTTCGCAGACCACGCGGTCGAAATCGCGCGCCGAGTGATATTTCAAGCAACTGGCCAACAAGATTGAGCACAGAAAACGGTTCCGTCCCGCCACAAGCAGGATGAGGGACCCGCCCTGCCAGACGGTGCGCACTGATACTGGCCCGTTCAGCGCAACGAGTGAGGAACAGGTGGTGGCCCGTAGACCACAGCGTCACAGGTGCGGCAGTGCCAGTGGTGTGCCCGCCGCCGTGGCCGAGGCAAGCGACTGAGCGTCAATCCGCTCTGCCCGTTCTCTGACGTTCAGTACTTCGAAGGCGTAGCGTGACTGGTGAGTGGGGTTGGTCGGCAAGCCTGTGTTGGCGGCTCCTAATGGAAGCCTCGCCGCAACCCCACTTCACCAATTTTCCACGAATGGCTGTGTCTCGAAGTTCTATTCGCATGTCTTTAGTCCGCCCGGCGGCGACTGGGG
>JAVHWG010000048.1:0-14178 GCA_032159965.1 Mycobacterium sp. | reverse complement strand
CCCCATCACCAAGCTGCTGAGGTCGGCCGTCGCTGCCGTGGCGGCGAAGCCCCACCGCGCGGGAGTGATCCAGGAGATCGAGTCGAGAACCGGCCGGCCGGTCACCGGGATGAATCCACCGGCGAGTACCAGCTGCGCGGTGAGCGCGATCGCCAGCAGGATGATGACCTGGTCGCTGGTTTGCGCCAACGCGGACAACAACAGTCCGAGCACCGCCGCCGCCACACAGGTCGCGGCGACACCGGCGAACAACTCCAACATCGGGCTCCCCAGTGCCGCTGCGCCCGCGGGTGCCCGTTTACCGATCACCGGCGCGGTGACCACCAGGACCAGCACGGCCGACTGCGCCACCGCGACCGCGGCGAACACCGCGATCTTCGCCAAGAGATACGCCGACGTCGACAGCCCGACGGCCTGCTCACGCCGGAACACCAGCCGTTCCCCGATCAGATCGCGAACGGTGAGCGTGGTTCCCATCAGGACGGCGCCGAAGTTCAACAACGCGACGGTGTGCTTCGGCTCCAGAGGCGACGAGCCGGCGGGCGTATTGAAGCCGGCGTGCCCGGCGACAGTGAGCGGCAGTAACCCGACGATGAACGGCAGGAACACCAGAAGCAGCAGGTAACCGCGGTCGGCGACGAGCAGCCGGAACTGGCGGCGGGTGATCGTCGAGAACTGTCGCCACAAGCTGGTGTGCACGGGTTTGCCCAGCGGTGACGTCGTGTCGGTCACGGCTGCTTCACCCGGAGCCGATACGGGCAGCTCGCTGCGCTCCAGGAATCGCCGACTGGCCGCGTCGGGATCCGCGGCAACGGCGGTGAAGATGTCGGCCCAGTCAGTGGTGCCCATCGCCGAGCCGATGTCGCCGGGCGGCCCGAGAAACGCGGTCTTGCCGCCAGGCGCCAGCAACAGCACCTGATCGCACATGTCCAGGTGGGCCAGGGAGTGCGTGACGACTACGACGACGCGTCCGGCGTCGGCGAGTTGGCGAAGCATTCGCATCACCTGCTGATCCAGTGCAGGGTCCAGTCCGGTGGTCGGCTCGTCGAGCACGAGCAGCGACGGACTGGTCAGCAGTTCCAGCGCCACGGACACACGCTTGCGCTGCCCGCCGGACAGCTTGTCCACGCGTGTGCCGGCGTGCGGCGTCAACTCGAGCTCTTCGAGCACCTGGTGGACCACGCGACGACGGTCCTGCTCGGTGCTGTCCGGCGGCATCCTCAGTTCGGCGGCATAGTCCAGCGCCTGTTCGACCGTGAGCTGACGATGCACGACGTCTTCTTGCGGCACCATGCCCACCCGGCTGCGTAACGAGGCGAACTCGGCGTGAAGGTCGCGCCGCTCGAATGACACGGTGCCGCGGTCCGGCCAGGTTCCCCCGGTGATGACCTTCGACAGCGTGGACTTTCCCGCTCCTGACGGACCGATTACCGCCGTCAAGGTCCCCGGCGCGGCGGAGAACGAAATATTTTCCAGCAGTGGGCGATTGCCGTCGATCGTGGCGCTGACCCGAAGTACCCGCAGGCCACCTGTGGTGCTCTGTGGTTCCGTGCGGCGGGTCAGCACGCCATCCGTGAAAACCATGTCCGTATTGCCGATGGTCACGACATCGCCCTCGCGCAAGACGACGTCCTTGACCCGTTGACCGTTGACGAACGTGCCGTTCATGCTGCCGGCGTCGTTGAGGCCAACGCCGTGTGCCGTCGGCGCCAGGTAGGCGTGCTGGTGCGAGGCCAGCACGTCGGCGATGACGATGACGTTGTCCGGGGCGCGGCCGATCGTGATGGACCCTGGACGCGCGGGCCGTGCGCCCAGGCGAAGACCGCGTATGACGCGGGTCGCCGCGCTCGATGCATCAGCGTTGACGTCGAGCTTCAACGTCGTTGGCGTCGTTGGCCGCTCGTCGGGCGTCATTGGCCGCTCGTCGCGCGGGATACCGAATTCGAAGGTGAGTTCCGGCCCGTTCGGTTCGCCGATACGAATGCGCTGCCCGTCGCGGACATTCACCGAGAGCACCCGCCGGCCGTCGACGAACATCCCGTTCATGCTGTCGTTGTCGGTCGCCACCCACTGGCCGTCCGAGTGGCGCAGCAGCACATGCACGCGGGACACCACCGGCTGCGGCACACGCACGTCGGCGTGAATATCACGTCCGATCACCACGTCGTCGCCGGCCGCGAATGTGCGCTCCCCACCACCGAAGTGAACGGTGATCGTGGGTCGCGGCGGCTCATTCATTCGGACACCTTAGGGCCGTTCATCCCAGGACGAAGGCCACTGGGAGAACCACCAACAGCGAGTCGATCCGGTCGAGCAGGCCGCCGAAGCCCGGCAGCCAGTCGCCGGCGTCTTTGACCTGAGCCTGCCGCTTGACCATCGACTCGAGGAGGTCCCCGAACAAGCCGCCGAACGCGACGGCGACGAGCAGGCCGACCGAGATCGTGCCCAACAGCGTCAGCACGAGAAACGCCCCAATCGTCGCGCCGACCACGCCGCCGATCGTCTTGTTCGGACTCAACGGCGTGAAATTCCGTCGCGCCCATCCCAACCGGCGCAAGCCTTTTCCGCCACACCAGGCGGCCACGTCGGTGGCGGCCACGGCGAAGAACAACACGAAGGCCTGCGTCGACAACACCACCAGAAGCGCCAACGACCAGCAGATCCACACAGAACCGAATGCGGTGAAAGCGCTTCGCCTGGTGCCGTGTTCGACGTCGCCGCCGAGCACCGACGGCACCGCAGCGGCCAGCACAAAAACGGGCGCATACAGCAACAGCGACGGCCGCAGCCACGCCGCCAACGGATACAGCACAGCGAGCACCAGCAGCACCCCGGTGTCGCACCGGCGCAATTTCACCAGCCGCGAGAACTCGATCACTGCGACCACGGCCAGCGCGGCGGCCAGCACCGCGGTCGCACTCTTGCCGACCCAGAACGGGATGCCGACGAGGAGCGCGATCAGCACCCAGGTGAACCACTTCTGGATCAACTCACGTCTGCGCGACGCAAGCACTGCGACGCCGGCGATCGCCAGTATCGTCACCGTGACCCACATGTAGAACACGGACCGGCCGTAGAAGTGGACATCTAGCGGACCGAGATCCACGTCGAGCGCAAAGCGCCGATCCAGGTGAAGAATCCGCAAATACCAATCGACGAACGGTATCCCGTTCACATCAGGCCTCCCGGCGACCGCGACTCAGGACACGATAAACCGCGCCCGTGAATCCGGGACCAGAAAGCAGAACAATTGCAACGTCTTCAGCAGCGTCGGCCGTTGCCGCTGGCGACGCTTATGACTCGTCGGATTCGGAGTCCCTGCGCTCCTCTTGCAGACGGTCCTTGCTACGCAGCAGGCGCAGCAGCGTTACCAGTCCCAGCCCGCCGACGATATTGCCGACGAGGGTGTAACCGAACCAGACGAGCCAGTCGAGGTACCCGAACGGCGCTTCGCCGGTGGCCAATGCGCCAAAGATGATCAGCGAGTCCAGGATCGAGTGGAACATCTGCAACCCGGCAAGCAAGAACGCCGCGGCGATCGAGGCCGCGATCTTTCCCGGCACCGAGTCCGTTCCATGCTGCATGCGGGTCATCAACGTGATCACCATCCCGCCGAGCAGCGCCAGCACGATGGTCTCCGCGGACATCGGGGCGGTGGCGTAATGGGTCGCGGACTCGATGGTCTGTGCGCGCAACTTCGGGAAGCCCATCATGATCAGCCACATCAGAACCCAACCGCCAATGAGGTTTGCGGCCAATGTGCCGCTCCAGAGCTTCAGTAACTGCCCGAAGCTGGCGCGCTTGGCGGCCAGCGTGGTGACCGGGACGAGAAAGCCTTCCGTGAACAGCTCACTGCGACCCAGCAGGAGAGCCAGAAACCCGATCGAGAAAGCCAGGCCACCGAGAAGGGGATCGTGCGTGGCGGCGACCACCGACAGGTACGCGAGCACACCCACCGCGACCTCGGTGCCACCGAAGAATCCCGTCACGAGCACCTCACGCCAAGACCGATGCAGTCGCTGCGTGCCTTCATCGACCATCCTTCGGAAGGCGTCCTCCAGCGCGTCTTCGATTGGGCTGTCGGATTCTCCGAGGTGGCGCTGACTCGTCTCGCTCACGGGTGGGTCCTCATCGCTAGGGCAAGCGTGGGCGGCACAAATTTGTGGCAACTGCCCGTGCGGCCGCGGTGTCCGCGGATGAGTCACTGAGCGACCTAGCCGCGTGATACCAAGCCGGCCGCGACTCGCTCGTGTTCACATGGTCGGGTGCCGGTTACCCAAGGTTGGGCAATCTAAGCGGGTCCAGTCACCGCCGGGTGCGCGACGACGGCGTTTGCCACCGGGCTGGGGCCTTCGTGCGACGGTCGGTTTTCCGCCAGACAGAAAGGGGTAGCTCCGAGGCAGGTGTAGCCACGCACGCATCTTGGACGGAGATCCGGTGACCACTTCCGAACAGCCGCCGCCCGAGGGCGACGAACAGCCTCCCCAGGCCACGTCGGTCGACGGGCCTTCCGACGCAGAACAAGTGCCATCTGCGAGTCCCGCCTACTCCACCCCTCCACCTGAGGGAATTGGCTCAGCCGAAGACGGCTGAACGGCACAGCAGGCTAGTGTGACTCAGCCGCAACCGATCCCGGTCGAGAATTTCTCTCACATCTGCATCGGCGTATCCGATATGGATACCTCACTGTCCTTCTACGTCGATGTTCTCGGGATGGACGTCGTCTTCGACGTCCACCTGGACGGCGCCGGCCTCGACGCGGTCACCGGAGGCAGTGATCAATCCGGCCGCATGGTCGGTGGCCTCGTGGGTGCGGTGATGATCGAGCTCCTTTACCTCGGCACAGTGCCCGCCGGACGTGAGGGACCTCACCTGGGCTACACCAACGTCTCGTTTCGCGTAGCCGATCTTGACAGCACCTACGAGCTACTTACGCAACATCACCTCGGCGTTCGCGTCACCCCCGCTGTCGATATCGCGGACGTCCGGATGCTGTTCATCTATGACCCGGACGGCACGCCCATCGGCTCATCGAACTGCCGGGCGAAGCAAAGTCCACGTTGCAGATGTGGCGCCCGACGAGCTGACTCAGAGCGACTCGATCGTTCGCTTCGCCGTGGCCAGGTCGACGTTGTTCTCCTCTCGATAGGCCTTGATGGCACCGATCTTGTCGCCCGCAGCGAGAAACTGCTGCACTCGCGACGACACTTGGGATCGCGCGAGTGTCTGCAGATTGGGCATGGGCACCCCCGTCTTCTCATAGAGGTGCTGGACGAGTTGTTCGAGCAGGCCCAGCCGTTCGTAAACGTCGTTCGATGTCATCGCGTCAGTGTGTCACCACGTTGCAGAAACCCACCAAGAATTCGCCAAGGCGTCCGCTTCATCGTTGCCGTGATCGCAAGAACTCGACTCGAAAGGAACTACGGTGACGAACAATTCGCGCCGCACGTACGCGATGAAATCCGCGACGCTCGCACTGATCGTCACGGCGACAACGGCAGCGGCCATCGCCCTTCCCGCAACCGCGGACGCCTCCGACAGCTACTCGCAGTTCGTGTCGCCAACCGGAAACATCGTGTGCTCGGTGGGTACCGCCGACGGCAAGAGCAGTGCCGCGTGTGAGATCCGGACTTACAACTGGGTCGCGCCACATTGCCAGTTCGGGATAGGCAACTCTTGGGGGCTGACCCAGGGCGGCGCGCCCGAGCCGCACTGTCACACAGACACCAATTTCGTTGCAGGACTGCCCATTCTGCCCTACGGCCAGCTCCGGTCCGCCGGTCCGATCACCTGCAAGAGTGAGCCTACGGGCATGAAATGCTACGACTCGAGCACTCTTCACTTCTTCCGGCTGGCGCGGGAATCGTACGAGGTAGGGTGACACGAACATGCCGGCGTAGCAGGCACTAGTCGCCGATGCGCTCGTATCTTGCGTCGAAATCCCCTCCGGGACAGGTGCTTACGGCTGACACGACGTTGCCGGTGCCGATGAGCAGCGTGATCGGATCCTCCGGCGGGTCTGGCAACGGATATTCTCCGGTGATCGTCACCTGCGTCGTTTCGCCGAGCTTGCATTTCACAGACCCCTGCGTGTTCTGACTCCACCGCCCGTTGCCGAAGATCAGTGTCACCACCCCGCCGGGGGCATGCAGCAGGCTGATGCACCGCTCTCCCGTGTGAAGACAGTATGTCTGGGCGGCGAGATCAGTGACGTCCGGCGCAGTGTTGCCCGACTTGAACGTCACCGTCTGGTGGTATCGGCCGGATAGCGCCGCGGCCAGCGACATGACTCGCGGCGGAACGGTGGCCGGGCCGGGAACGCGGGCAGGGTCGGCGTCTCCGATCCTCGTGAAGGTCACTGTTCGCCTCGCGCTGGCGCAGCCGTTGGTGGTGGCTCTGGCCGTCGTGCCGAAAAGCGTTCCGTCCGAGCGCGGTTGCAGCGTGTACGTCACCCAGGTCTCGGCTTGGGGCTCGTTGCACGGCAACGAGCCGAGTCCGACGGCGACCCAGTAGCCGCCGAGTTGATCGAACACCAGGTTCGACACTATGGACGTGCCGGCCCTGTCGATGTAGGCCGCGGTTGCGACGCAGCCGTTGGCGCCACACAGCGAGCGCACATCCCAGGTGCCAGTGATCGGCGGCGCATCTTCAACCGGTTCCCCATCGAGACTGGTACCCGGGCCGTAGTCCGCTCGGTAGGTACCGGTGAAGGGTCCCGAGCCGGCGGTTGGCGCCCCGGCCCGATCCGGGCGATGAAGAAGTTTGACCGCCGCGAACACGCCGCCGGCGATCAGCAACGCGGCGACTATCAGAGCCGGAACCACCACGCGCGCGCGGCGACGCCCTCGTTTGCCGGGCGGTGGTTTCGGCAGCGGGGCTGAATACGCCGGCGGGGTCCACGCCGGCTCTGAGTCATGGGTGGGAGGTGCCCACGCCGGCGGTGACGGCGGCACCGGGCTCGGCGGCGGTGTACGGACCAGCGTGGATGGTGCCGGATGGGTGGCATGAAGTTGGCTCAGCGGGGTGGCGAAGCGCTGCTGCAATTCCAGCGCGAAGTCCTGACACGTGGCGAAACGGTCGTCCGGCTTCTTGGCCATCGCCTTGGCCAACACGGGATCCAAACCGCCCAACTCAGGACGCCGCTGGCCCAACGACGGTACCGGGGCCATGACGTGCTGGGTGATCACCACGGCAGGATTGGAACCCTCATATGGCGGCGCGCCGGTCAGCAGGTGAAACGCGGTGCAGGCCAGCGCATACTGATCAGCTCGTCCGTCGACCGGCTGTCCCAGCAGCTGCTCAGGTGCCGCGTAGGCCGCCGTGCCTACCGCCATGTTGGTGGCCGTCAGCTTCGACGAATCTTCGATCTGGCGCGCAATGCCGAAGTCCGCCAAGAAGATCCGACGCATTTGGCCGTCGGGTTCGGTCAACAGGATGTTGGCCGGTTTGACGTCACGGTGCAACAACCCGCGGTAGTGCGCGTAATCCAGCGCCGAAGCGACAGCGGTGACGATCGGCAATACCTGATCGACAGGCATGCCGTCCGGGTGGTGTTCGCGCAAACGATGTGACACGTCGGTGCCTGCGACGTAGTCCATGGAAATCCAGAAGTGGCCGTCATATTCACCGCGGTCGTGGATACCGACGATGTGCGGATGCGACAGCGTGGCCGCCAACTCGGCCTCACGCACGAATCGCGCGGTGTACTCGGGGTCGGACGTCAGGTTCTCCGGCAACACCTTGATCGCGTCCTGGCGGGGCAACCGAGGGTGCTGAGCCAAGTAGACCGCGCCCATTCCTCCGGCGCCGAGCTGACGCACGATCGTGTATCCGGCAAACGTCTGGCCGGCCACCAGGGTCATGCGCAGATCGTAGTGGGCCGCCGGTCCCGGTCCCGGTACTACAGCACTCAGGCGCCGGCCCAGTTGCTGACGAAGGCCTCGGTGACGATGGCGGCGTTGTCCGCCGCGATCTGCTTGTAGACGAAGAACGTGAACGGATAGCCAGGCAGGTTCAACGGGTCGCCCGGACCGTCGGACATGCCGCGGATGCCGAGGAACGGGATTTCATGCGCGTCGGCGACCTGCTGGGCAGCCGCGGTCTCCTGGTCCACCGCGTCGACGGCAGGACGCGAATCCGTCAGTCCCGCGGCGTTCGCGATGACGCCGCGGACCAGGAACGGCCCGACCGCCCGGAAGAAATTGCCGAAGAACAGGCGCGAGCGGTCCGGTGCGGTCAGGGGCTGAGGTCCGAAGACGGCACCGCCAAAAGGGATGGCGGGAAACGCAACACCGTTGTTGTGGTCGCCGCTGGATCCGTCACCACCGACGAACAGTTGTGGCCGGCGCCTGAGGTCAACCCGCAGAAAGCGCAGAGCGACACGGCGACGAGCCGGGTCTGCGGTGCTGTCGGTGCTCAACAGATCGACGGTGAGTGCGCTTGCCGCAGCGAGCATGCCGGAGTCGGCCGCGTGCCAGGTCGCGCCGCCGTCTGACGTCCAGCGGGCCGGCACCGCCACCGAGCCAATCTCGGTGCGTCCAAATCCCCCGGCGACACCTGAAAACACCACTGCGCCAACGGAGATGCTGGATGCCGGCGTGAAGTTGTCCAAGGCTGTCTCGGTGGTGTCAGTGGCATTCACCATGCCGATGCCGGTCATCGCGACGATGACCTTCTTGCCGCCGAGCGTGCCGAGATAGAAGTGGTGGCCGTCGACCACGACCGACGGGTCGGGGTTCAGCACGGTGCGGACAAGGACGGCGTCGGCTTCGGCTGGAAAGGCTGACAAGATCAATGTTCGCCGCTCGGGCTGTCCGCCCGGTTGCACATTGGCCTGCACGGCGCCTCCCGCTGACTCAGATTTTTCTATTCTCCGACTTGATCAGCCACGCCAGCTTCTCCAACCCTTCGATGAGCTGATGCAGAATGTCCGCCGTGCTCGCGTCCTCGGCATCAACGGCATCGTGCACCGCGCGCAGAGTGTCGACTGCCGCGTAGGTGCGGGTGGTGATCAGCTCCACCACTTCGGAGGTGCTCTGCTCATATGGGGGGAATTGCGGCAGCGTGGTGCGCGCGGCGACCGTGTCGGACCGCCCGTCCGGGGACGCATCGAGGGCACGCATGCGCTCGGCGATGGTGTCGCTGCCGTCACGGGCGAAGTCGACGAGCTCATCGAGTTGCAAGTGGAGGTCGCGGAAGTTGCTGCCGACGACGTTCCAGTGCGCCTGCTTGCCCTGCAGATGAACTTCGATCAGGTCCACCAGAACCCGCTGCAGGTCCGCCACGAGTTCCGGCGATGCGTGAAAGTTAGTGATTTCCGCTGCTGTGCGACGTGCTGTGCTCATGCTAGTTTCAACCGCCCCATAATTGGAATGAATCCAGACTAAGGTGTGGACCCCGTCACACAGCCGGCTGCCCTGTTGCGCCGTGGTCGGAGTCGTTACCGTTGCGGGCGCATACCGGAGGACGAGCGAAGAGGTAAACATGTCAGGTCGCGCTGGACTGGTCACCGTTGGTGCGGTGCTGCTCACGGTCGGCCTGGCGGGTTGTGGCGGCTCCTCGAACGGCGGCCAGTCCAGTACGGCGGGGACCACCTCGGCCGGTCCTGGGGGCAGTACCGCTTCATCGGCGGCGCCGTCCGGTGTGAACGTGGATGTTTCAATTGCCGACGGCGTAGCCAAGCCGCTGAACGCGTCGTATCAAGCAACTGTCGGCCAGCCCATCACCTTTCGGGTCACCAGTGACGCCGAGGACGAGCTCCATGTGCATTCCACGCCTGAGCATTCGTTCGACGTAAAGGCAGCTCCCGGCCAGACTTTCACGTTCACCGTCGACGTGCCCGGACGCGTCGAGGTCGAGCTGCATCACCTGAACGTCGTCCTGGCCACGATCGACGTTCGGTAGAGCGCTGCGCCTGCCGGGCCGGGGCAGCATCACGAAGGAGACCACCATGCCGTTGGATCACTATGTAACCCTTGGGCGATCCGGTTTGCGTGTCAGCCCGTTGTGCCTCGGAGCAATGACCTTCGGCGAAGATCTGGGCTGGGGCTCCAGCGTCGAGGAGTCCCAGCAGATCATCGACCGGTTCGTCGCCCTCGGCGGCAACTTCATCGACACCGCGAACTTCTACACGAAGAGCCACTCCGAGAAGATCATCGGCGACCACGTCGGGCGCCACGCCGCGCGCCGCGATCGCCTGGCGATCGCCACCAAATTCAGCGGGAACCTGTATCCCGGCGATCCGAACGGCGGCGGTTCGGGCCGTAAATCGCTGATCAGCGCCTGTGAGAATTCACTGCGGCGTCTGCAGACCGACTACATCGACCTGTACTGGCTGCACATCTGGGACGCCCATACTCCGATCGATGAGACGATGGCCGCCCTCGACGACCTCGTTCGGGCCGGCAAGGTGCGCTATCTCGGGGTGTCAGACACCCCGGCCTGGAAGATCGCCGAGGCAAACCTCATCGCGCACTTCCGGGGGTGGACCTCGTTCATCGGGCTGCAGATCGAGTACTCACTGCTCCAGCGCACCGTCGAACAGGAGCTGGTCCCGATGGCACGGGAATTCGGTCTGGGAATCACACCCTGGTCGCCGCTGGCGAGCGGCGTGCTCAGTGGCAAGTACACACGCGACAACGCCGACGAAAACACGTCCGATCGCGCCGCGCTCATCGAGGGGTTGTTGAACGAGCGAACCTATGCCGTCGTGGATGAACTCGAGGTCATCGCCAAAGCGCACGACACCAGTGTCGCCAGCGTGGCGCTCGCGTGGGTCCACGCGAAGCCGGGCGTGACGTCAATCATCATCGGGGCCCGCCGACTCTCGCAGTTCGAGGACAACATCAAATCGCTGGACGTAGACCTGTCTGCAGAGGAACTCGGTCGACTCGACGCTCTCACCGCGCCGAGGTTGGGATTCCCGCAGAGCATGTTGCCGATGGCGCCGGGCATCATCAACGGCGGAACGACAGTCAACGGGAACTCTGCGCAGATCTCCGACTTCGTGATGCCCGAAGGCGACCGACCTTACTGACACCGGCCTGACGGCTTTTCGCACGGGAGGGACCGATGAAAGTTCTCATCACGGGCGGCACCGGATTCGTCGGTGCCTGGACCGCCAGAGCAGTACAGGACAAGGGGCATCAGCCACGTTTTCTCGTACGCAGCCCGGAACGACTCGCCACCAGTGCCGAGCAGATCGGCGTCGACGTGAGCGACCACGTCGTCGGCGATATCGCCGATCCGGACGCCACAGCGGCCGCGCTTGACGGCTGCGATGCCGTAATTCATTGCGCTGCAATGGTGTCGACCGACCCTGACCGTGCCGACGAGATGCTGCGCACCAACCTCGACGGTGCCCGCAACGTCTTAGGAGCGGCGGTGGCGGCGAAGTTGGATCCGATAGTTCACGTTTCGAGTTTCACTGCGTTGTTCCGTCCGGGCCTCGAGCTGCTGCATGCCGACCTTCCCGTTGTCGGCGGTTCGGACGGCTACGGCAGGTCGAAGGCCATGGTCGAGGCGTATGCGCGAGGTCTCCAGGACGCCGGAGCGCCGGTGAACATCACCTATCCCGGCATGGTGCTCGGACCACCGGCGGGTGACCAATTCGGTGAGGCCGCCGAAGGGGTGGAGGCGGCGGTAAAGATGCGTGGTGTGCCGGGACGCGGCGCCGCGTGGATCGTCGTGGACGTCCGTGACCTCGCCGAGTTGCACGCTGCGCTGCTGCAGCCGGGACAGGGACCGCGCCGCTACATGGCCGGCGGCCGGCATATTCCGGTCGACAGTCTGGCCTCGCTGATCGGGTCCGCCGCCGATCGCGGCCTCCTCGTGTACCCGGTGCCCGACACCGCGCTGCGTGCCGTCGGCCGACTGTTCGACGCCATCGGCGACCAGCTGCCGTTCCAGACGCCCATCAACTCAACCGCGATGCAGTACTACACGCAGATGCCGCCATCGGACGACGCACCGTCTGAACGCGATTTCGGTCTCGTCCAACGCGATCCGGCGGACACGCTGGCTAAAACCGTCAAAGGGCTGCGGCGGGTCGGACGCCTATAGAACCGAGGACACCCCTAAATCGCATGATCACCGGGTTACGCCGGTCTCGGACGGGCCGGTCACGAAGATGGGAGCATGGCGGAGGTGGACGTTCGTACGCGCAACAACGTGCAAGTCGTTGGTCGCGCCACCGCCCCGACGATTGTGTTGGCCCACGGATTCGGGTGCGATCAGAGCCTCTGGCGGCGGGTTGTCGAACATTTGGCTCCGACGTTCAACGTCGTTCTGTTCGATCACGTCGGATCCGGCGCATCTGACCCGTCAGCCTGGGACGACCAGCGGTACTCGACGCTGGATGGCTACGCCGAGGACATTCTGGAGCTCGTGCGTGACCTGAACCTGCAACAGGTGACTTTCGTGGGCCATTCGGTCGCTGCCATGATGGGCGTCCTTGCCGTCACCGCCGATCCGAGCCCGTTCGCCAGGCTCGTGCTGCTCGCGCCGTCGCCACGGTACGTCGACGACGACGGTTACCGCGGCGGGTTCTCACGCACGGACATCGACGAGCTTCTCGAGTCGCTGGAAAGCAACTACCTCGGCTGGTCCCGGTCGATGGCCCCGGTGATCGCGGGTGCCCCCGACCACCCTGAACTAGCGGCAGAACTCGAAGACTCGTTCTGCCGTACAGATCCCGCGTGTGCCCGCGTCTTCGCGCGCGCGACGTTCCTCGCCGACAATCGTGCGGACCTCGCAGGGGTATCGGTACCGACCTTGGTGATCGAATGTGCGCAGGACGCGATCGCTCCGCGCGAGGTCGGAGCCTACGTGACACAGCACATCGCCGGATCCAGGCTCGTCACGCTCGACACGGTCGGCCACTGCCCACAGCTCAGCGCTCCCGAGGCAACCGCGGAAGCAATCGCTGCGTTCGTTCTCGGTCGATGACCACCGGGCTCGACATAGACGTCGCCGACTGCTTTGAGGACGCGCCGTGCGGATACCTCATCGCGCAGGCTGACCGGCGCATTGTCACGGTGAACGCCACCCTCGAGGCGATGCTAGGTTTGCCGCGAAAAGAACTGATTGGCAAGCCTTTTACCGACTTGTTCACCGCTGGCGGCCGAATTCACTACGACACCCATTTCGACCCGATGTTGCGACTACATGGGCAACTCTCGGGAATCACAATGGATTTGGTGACCGCCGAGGGCGAACGCCTCCCCGTGTTCCTTGCAGCGAATGCGAAAGTCGATGAAGCCGGTGATCAAGCCCTCTTGCGAATCACCATGTTGGATGCGCGCGGCCGCCGATCTTACGAGCGTGAACTCCTCGAGGAGCGTCAACGAGCCGAGCGGGAACGCGCGCGTGCTCAAACCCTGGCCTCGACATTGCAGCGCTCACTGTTGCCGCCTCAGCTTTACCCACCCGAAGGTCTAGAAGCATCGGCCCACTACCACGCCGCGTCGTCCGACGACGTGAGCGGAGACTTCTACGATCTGTTTCCGCTAACGCACGACAAGTGGGGGTTTTTCCTCGGCGACGTGTGCGGGAAGGGTGCGGAGGCGGCCACGGTGACGTCGTTGACCCGCTACACCCTGCGGGCGGCGGCGGTATTCGACGAGGATCCGATCGCGGTGCTGCACAACGTTGACAGCGTGCTGAAGCAGAGTTCGGCCGACAACTCTCCGCCGTTCTGCACCCTCGTGTTCGGCGTGCTCACACCGATGGACGACGGCTTCGACATTCGCATGGCCAGTGGCGGACACCCGCCGCCGCTTCTACTGCCGGCTCAGGGGCAGGCCCACTACGTCGACAGCGTGGGAGGCATGCCCGTCGGAATCGTCTCCGATGCCAAGTTCGTGTCGACGCGCGTCGTTCTGAGCGCCGGCGACACCCTGGTCCTCTACACCGACGGACTGACCGAAGCGCGCACGGGCCCTGGCGTTGAACGCTACGACGACGATGGCGCCCTCCTGCGTTTCGGCGCGCAGCACTGCCCTACGACCGCAGTCGACATCGTCGACGACATCCGGTCACTGCTTGACGACCTGGGCCGTGGTGTCGAAGATGACGTCGCCGTTCTCGCGCTCGGCCGCGCCACGGACAGCTGACTCCAGCTGGATTAGGGAGCTGATCGGACTGCGGCGGTTTGGCCTGTCCAGAGTGGGGTATTTGGTT
>JAVHWG010000034.1:0-5971 GCA_032159965.1 Mycobacterium sp. | reverse complement strand
GGGAACTCGACCGTGAACTGCTTCACGAGATCGGCTTCACCGGCATCGGCGAACTCGTCGATCAGCCCGGTGCAGACCGGGCGGACGATCTCGGGCTCCCACCGTGCAAGTGACTTCGTCTTGAAGGCGGCGGACACCAGGTTGCGGTGGTCACGGTGCTCCTTGCCTCCCATCGCCAGGATGGTCTTGCCCATGAAGAGGCCGATCGACGCGTCGTAGCCCGCTGAACTGAACAGCTGCCCGTCGCGCAACACGGTGTTGACGGCGTCGAACGACAGTGCCGAGAACACGTGCTTAGGCTTCATGGAATCGGGGAGTTTGGAGTAGTCGACTACCGGTCCCGCGAAGACGCCATTCTGCCTGCGTTGCTCGGCGAAGAACGGATACGGGTCGCGCTTCCACTCGGCGGCCCGGTCAGCGGGCAGAATCTCGTGGGCTTGGGCGGCCAAGGCGGTACTCCGGCTTCTCCGATGCGGGCCATATGAGCGTACTGTAAATATTACAGTATTAGTACCGGCGACAGCCGGAAAGGTTCCGTCGTGACGCGAGAGGATTCGCAATTGAATGACGTGGCCATCATCGGCGTGGGTATGCACCCCTTCGGCCGGTTCGAGGGCAAGACCGCCATGCGGATGGGTGCGGATGCGATCTTCGCCGCGGTCGCCGATGCCGGAGTCGAATGGAAGGACATTCAGTTCGCCGTCGGTGGCAGCTGGACGGTGGCGAACCCGGACGCGATCGTCAGCCTGATCGGCCTGACCGGAATTCCGTTCACTGACGTCTTCAACGCGTGCGCGACGGCCGCCAGTGCCGCGAAGGCCTGCGCCGACGGTATCCGCCTGGGCGACTACGACATCGGCATTGCCGTCGGTATGGACAAGCATCCCCGCGGTGCGTTCACCGAGGATCCCGCGCTGGTGGGGATGCCGAGCTGGTACGCCGAAAACGGCCAGTACCTCACCACCAAGTTCTTCGGCATGAAGGCCAACCGCTACATGCACGAGCACGGCATCTCGCACGAGACGCTGGCCAGGGTCGCGGCCAAGAACTTCCGTAACGGTGCACTCAATCCGAACGCGTTCCGGCGCAAGCCGATCCCCGAAGAGCAGATCCTCAACTCGCCGATGCTCAATTACCCGCTGACGCAATACATGTTCTGTGCGCCGGACGAGGGCGCCGCGGCGGTGGTCATGTGCCGGGCGGACCTCGCGCACCGTTATACGTCGAAGCCGGTGTACCTGCGTGCCGTAGAGGTCAGGACTCGGCGGTATGGCGCCTACGAGGTGAACACGACGTTCGCTCCGGTCAAGGAGGTTCCCTCGCCGACGGTGTACGCGGCCCGCGCGGCTTTCGAAAGGGCCGGTGTGGCACCGGGAGACGTCGACGTCATCCAGCTGCAGGACACCGACGCGGGCGCGGAGATCATCCATATGGCCGAGTGCGGCTTTTGCGCCGACGGCGAGCAGGAGAAGCTGCTGGCCGACGGCGCGACCGAGATTCACGGGGCCATGCCGGTCAACACCGATGGCGGGTTGATCGCCAACGGCGAGCCGATCGGTGCGTCGGGACTGCGTCAGCTTCACGAACTGGTGCGCCAGCTGCGTGGGGAGGCCGGCAACCGGCAGGTGTCGGGGGACCCGCGGGTCGGGTTCGCCCAGCTGTACGGCGCTCCCGGCACGGCGGCCGCGATGGTCGTCTCGAGTTAGTGTCTTGTCGAGTCACATCCGTCACGTGCGTCTCGGCCCGGCGGCACAGTTGGTTTTGCCCGCCTCTTAGCGACAATTTGGTTATCGACGACGGCCTTGCGTGTTTGTCGCTAAGAGGCGGGCAAAAAGCATCGTGGTCCCCCCGAGAGGCGCGTGGGCGGGTGGGATGTCAGGTGGGATGTCACTGCGATGCGGCGGCCTGCTCGCGCGCCCACCGGTAGTCGGCCTTGCCCGCCGGGCTGCGCTGGATCGCCGGACGAAACAGGACGGCCTTCGGGAGCTTGTACCGCGCAAGCGATTTCGCGGCATGGGCGATCAACTCGTCGGCCCCCGCCACCTCTCCGTCCGCGAGTGCGACGACGGCGACCACCTCTTGTCCCCAGCGTTCACTCGGCCTGCTGGCGACCACCACGTCGTAAACCGCGGGATGCGACGAGACGGCCAGCTCGACTTCCTCGGCGAAGATCTTTTCCCCGCCCGAATTGATCGTCACGGAGTCGCGGCCGAGCAGCTCGATCGAGCCGTTCTCCAGATGGCGCGCCCGGTCGCCCGGCACCGCGTACCGGACGCCGTCGATCACCGGGAAGGTAGCGGCGGTCTTGGCTGCGTCACCTTTATAACCAAGCGGCACATAGCCTTTCTGGGCGAGCCAGCCGATTCCGTCGTGGCCCGGGGGCAGCAGTGCGTTCATATCCTCGGAGACGACGAACGTGTCCGGGCCGGCATTGAAGGTGCCCGTGGACACCGCCCCGCTCATCGACATGTGATGCATCTGCGCGCCGGTCTCCGACGAGCCGACGCCGTCGATCACCATCGCGTTCGGCACGGATTTGATCAAGCGCTCCTTGACCGCCGGGCTCAGCAGTGCCCCGCCGTTGGCGAACACCAGCGATGGAATGTCCACCGAACCTTTTTCGATCGCGGCCAGAAGCGGCCGGGCGATCGCGTCGCCCACGGTCGTCACCACCGAAACGCCCTCGCGCGCGATGGCACTGACGACTTCGTCGGCGTCCAACCGATCGACGACCGATGCGAAGACCAGTGACTGCCCGGTGGTGATCGCCGTCATCGCGCCCCACTGGGCGGCGCCGTGCATCAGCGGCGGCAGGATCATGATCTTCGTGCCGGGGTTTTCGGCTGCGCGCGCGACGATCTCGTCGGACGATCCCACGACGTCGCCGGTGACGATGTTGCGGCCGCCGAAGGACGTCACGAAAATGTCGTGCTGACGCCACAGCACGCCCTCGGGCACTCCGGTCGTTCCGCCCGTATACAGCACGTACAGATCGTCGGGCGACGGTGTAACCGGCGGCGGCGTAGGTGAACTGGACGCGATGACGGTCTCGTAGTCGACCGCGCCGTCGAGCAGGGGAGTGCCTGAGCCGTCGGCGATCTGGATGAGCACCCGCAGCTCCGGCAGCTGGGACAACACCTCGGCGACTCGCGGCGCGAACCTGGCGTGATAGATCAGCGCGGTCGCGCCTGCGTCGGCAAGCAGGTATTGCAGTTCCGCCTGCACATAGCGGTAGTTCACGTTGAACGGCGCGACGCGAGCCCGCCACGAGCCGAGCATCGACTCGACGTACTCGTTGCCGTTGTAGGCGTAGACACCGAGAAGGTCCTGCCCCACTTCGTGCCCGGCGAGCGACGACCGCTCGGTGTGACAGCCGAGCCCCTGCGAGTGCAGATATGACGCAAGCCGGGTCGAGCGCTCGACGATCTGGCCGTACGTAAAGCGCTTGTCGCCCTGGATGATCAGCTCACGGTCCCTGAGCGTGCCGGCGACGGCCTCGGCGACCGCCGGAACGGTGTACTGGGGCGTCACGATTGTGTCCATGCTCGGAGTAGATCATCCGTCGTCGTGATGGTGGCGAGCAGGGACAGCGAGTTGTCGATCACCGCATTGCCGTAGTCGGCGGGAAAGCCCGCCACAGCGTCGCGCGGCAGCACCACGCGGTAGGCGGAGTTGACCGCGTCCATTACGAGGCTGGGGATCGCGATGTTCAGCGAGACGCCGACGCCGACGATCGTGCTGACGCCGAGATTGCGCAGAATCGCGTCCAGGTCGGTGCCGCCCATCGGGCCGACGCCATGCCATCGTCGCAACACCACGTCGGTCGGTTCGGGCCCGAGTTCGGGCAGCAACGCGGCGCCCTCGCTGCCGGGCGTGATGTCGACGTCGCTGCGGCGGCCGTCCCCGAAGATCCTGGCGTTGTGATTGGAACCCGCCCCGTCGGCTCGTCGCTGCACCAGGCAGTGCACCACGCGCACACCTGCGGCCCTCGCGACCGGCAGGAGCCGAACGATGTTGGGAAGGGCTTCGCGGCGAGCTTCTTTGGCGAGTATTGCCAGGCCCGCGTTGGGTCCCATCACCGCGCCTTGGCACTCCTGAGTGACGATCGCGGTGTGTTCCGGCGCGACCAGCGATGCGAGGTTCATGCCACAAAGCTCCCCCCAATGAGTACTGAATGCATTACAGTATAGCTTTCCGCCACCACGTTTGTTCGCCGACTGTGCGGATTGATACGCCCGCGACGGGGTGTCGCGTACGAAGCTGCACAATCGTGAACGGTTAAGGTTCGATGACTTAGGAGACAGCACGCGTGACGGAAGCCAAGAAACTGGTCATCGGTGCGAGCGGCTTCGTCGGGTCGCACGTGACACGCCAGCTCGTCGAGCGCGGCGACGACGTCCGGGTGATGATCCGCAAGACAAGTTCGATCGACGGCATCTCGGATCTGGACGTCGAGTACTGCTACGGCGACATCTTCGACGATGACGCGCTGCGGGCCGCGATGGACGGCTGCGACGTGGTGTTCTACTGCGTCGTCGACACCAGGGCCTGGCTGCGTGATCCCGCTCCGCTCTTCAGGACCAACGTCGAGGGTCTGCGGCACGTGCTCGACGCCGCCGTCGCGGCGAGTCTCAAGAAATTCGTCTTCACCAGCACGATCGGGACCATCGCGCTGAGTGTCGACGGGCCGGCGACCGAGGACATGCCCTTCAACTGGTACGAGGAGGGCGGTGGCTACATCCAATCCCGAGTCGACGCAGAGAATCTCGTGCTCGAGTACGCCCGCGACAGTGGTCTGCCCGCCGTCGCGTTATGCGTGTCCAACACGTACGGGCCCCGCGATTGGGCGCCCACTCCGCACGGCGGCCTGGTCGCGGCGGCCGCCGCGGGGAAGCTGCCGTTCCGCTTCAACGGCATGGCTTACGAGGTCGTCGGTATCGAGGACGCGGCGAAAGCCCTTGTGCTCGCGGCAGATCACGGCCGCAACGGCGAGCGCTATATCGTGTCGGAACGCTTCATCACGTGGAACGACCTGTACGACATCGCGACTGACGCCGTCGGCGCGCGCCGGCCACGCATACCGATTCCGTTTGCGCTGAGCAGCCGTTCGGGACGCGTCGGCGATCTCGCGACCAAGATCCTGCGTCGGGATATGCCCATCAACAGCGTGGCGATCCGGCTGGCGCACATAATGTCCCCGATGGATCACGGTAAGGCGGTGCGCGAACTGGGCTGGCAGCCCGAACCCGCGCCCGACTCGATCCGCAAGGCCGCGCGGTGGTTCGAGGAGCAGCGCAAGCACCGAGGCTAAGGCCTGGCGAATCCCGCTGCGGCGAGGATTTTCTCGCCTGCCTCACCGTTGACCAGGTCGACGAATTTCTTGGCCAGCTCGGGGTTCTTCGACTGCTTGAGCACCGCGATCGGGTAGGTGTTCACCGCCTTTGACGACTCGGGGAACGGCACTGAGGTGACCTTGTCGCCTGCCGATGCCGCGTCGGTGACGTACACGACACCGGCGTCAGCCTGACCGGAGGTGACCTTGGTGAGAACGTCGGTCACCTGCGTCTCCTCGCTGACCGGTGCCAACTTCACCCCGATCGCGTCTTCGACCTTGTTGGTCGCGGATCCACACGGCACCTGTTCCTGACACACGACGACCGAGAGCCCCTGCTGCGCCAGGTCTTTGAACGACGCGATGTGCTTAGGGTTGCCGGGGGCAGTCACGATGGTCAAGGTGTTGGACGCGAAACTGATCGGGTCGCCTGACAGCAGGCCGGCGTTCTTCACCTTGTCCATGTTCTTGACGTCGGCGGAGGCGAACACGTCTCCGGGGGCGCCTTGCGTGATCTGCGTGGCAAGGTCGGAAGATCCGCCCGCAGAGATCTCCACGTCGGTTCCCGGGTTGTCGGTTTTCAGCCGGTCGGCGATCTCGGTGAACGACTTCTTCAGCGACGCGGCGGTGAACACCAGG
>JAVHWG010000624.1:0-3891 GCA_032159965.1 Mycobacterium sp. | reverse complement strand
AACCGCCAACCCGCGGTCGATGACCTCTCGGTGCGTGATCTCTGTGAGCAGCTCGGCATCCGGGTTGCGCCGGGGGTCGTCGGTGAAGACTCCGTCGACGGCCTTTGCCATCAGGACGACGTCCGCGCCGATCTCGAGGGCGCGCTGCGCGGCGGTGGTGTCGGTGGAGAAGTACGGCAGGCCCATGCCCGCGCCGAAGATCACCACCCGCCCCTTCTCGAGGTGGCGGCGCGCGCGCAGCGGGATGTACGGCTCCGCGACCTGGCCCATGGTGATGGCCGTCTGCACCCGGGTGGCGATCCCTTCCTTCTCCAGAAAATCCTGCAGCGCAAGACTGTTCATCACGGTTCCCAGCATGCCCATGTAGTCGGAGCGGGTCCGTTCCATCCCGCGCTGCTGCAGCTGGGCGCCGCGAAAGAAGTTGCCGCCCCCGATCACCACGGCGACTTGCACTCCGCTGCGGACGACCTCGGCGATCTGGCGAGCGACCAGCTGCACGACGTCGGGGTCGAGGCCCACCTGCCCCCCGCCGAACATCTCGCCGCCGAGCTTGAGCACGACCCGCGCGTACGGCAGGCGGTCCGCCTCCGGCGGTGGTGGTGCCCCGTTGAACTCCGCCATCAGCCTCCCTCCCCGCTCCTGGCATGAGAGCGCCATCGGAGGCGATCGCCCACGACGGCACCCCCATCCTGCCTCATCGCCGACGTCGGATGGCCGAAAGGGTCAGACAGGCAGGAAGAGCAGACCTGCCGAACCGTTCTGCGAGGGACGGTCAGGCACCCGCGTCCTGGATCCGGCGCCACGGGCGCGCCTCTTCGATTTCGTAGGCAAGTTCCAGCAGCCGGCGTTCCCGTCCCGGCGCTGCGGAGAACATCATCCCGACCGGCAGTCCTGCCGCAGACTCCGCCATCGGCAACGAGATCGCCGGGTCGCCGGTCGCGTTCTGCAGCGGAGTGAACGCCACCCAATCGACGAGCCGGTCGATGATCTGCTGATAGTCGGCCGTCGGATCGAAGTGCCCGATCCGGGGCGGCGGATCCGCGAGCGTGGGCGTCAGCACCACGTCATAGGTCCGGAACAGCCGTGCCGTCCGCCGTCGCATCAGCCCCAGCCTCGCGATCGCCACCGGGAGCCGGTGCATGTTGCGGGCGGCGTGCCGTTCGAATCCAAGCGTCAGATTGTCCAGCTTGGAACGGTCGAAGCTCTCGCCGAACATGCGTCGTCCGCCGTGCACCAGTGCGTAGCCCAGAAACGCGTAGTAGAGGATGAAGTCATCGGCGAAAGTCATTGGCACCGGCGCAATGTCGAGGTGCTGGACTCGGTGTCCGAGTTCCTCGAGCAGCGCCGCCGCTTTCAGTGTCAGCTCGCGCACCTCGGGGTCGCACTCGCGGTACAGCGACCGGGTGATCACCGCGACGGTCAGCCGTTGCCTACCTGCACCCGTCACGTCGCCGATCGGCGCGAGTTTGCGTGGACGCCAGATCTTTTCAGCCTCGCGGTAGAACGCCGCCGTGTCGCGCACCGTGCGTGTCACCACGCCGTTGTGCACGACACGCAGCGGCATCTGTCGCACTTCTTTGTCCAACGGCAGACGCCCTCGGGTCGGCTTCAACCCGACCAACCCGTTGCAGGACGCGGGAATACGGATCGAGCCGCCGCCGTCGTTGGCGTGGGCGATCGGCACTACCCCTGCCGCGACGAACACACCCGATCCCGATGACGACGCTCCCGACGTGTGCTCGACGTTCCACGGGTTGCGCACGGGACCGATGCGTGGATGCTCGGCGGCTGCGCTGAAACCGAACTCGGAGAGCTGAGTCTTGCCCAGCGGAATGAGCCCGGCCGCGAGAAATGTGCGGGCCCAGTCACCGTCGGCACGTGCCGGCCGAGGGGACCAAGCATCGGTGCCCTGCATGGTCGGCATGCCCTCGACGTCGACGTTGTCCTTGATGAACGTGGGCACGCCAGCGAAATAGCCGGGCCCGGGGGCCGCCGCGGTTCGCCGGGCCCGCTCGAACGCCTCGTACGCCAGCCCGTTCAGGGCAGGATTCACCGCTTCGGCACGGGCGATGGCGGCATCGACGAGCTCGGCCGCCGACACGTCACCAGCGAGCAGCCGCTGCACCAGCGCGACGGCGTCGGAGTCCGACAACGCGTCGTCGCGAAAGGCGTGCACAGGTGCAGCTTCGCCCGCCACGATCAGGCCTGGCCCACCTCGAACCGCGCGAACCGGGTCACCGTGACACCTGCTTCGCCGAGCAGCGCCTTGACCGTCTTCTTGTTGTCCGAAACCGACGGCTGGTCAAGCAGCACAACGTCTTTGAAGAAGCCGTTGACCCGGCCCTCGACGATCTTGGGCAGTGCCTGTTCGGGCTTGCCCTCGTTGCGAGCCGTCTCTTCAGCGATGCGCCGCTCGTTGGCCAGCACATCCTCGGGCACGTCGTCGCGGGTCAGGTACCTGGCCTTCAACGCGGCGATCTGCAGGGCGACCGCATGCGCGGCCGCCTGGTCGCCACCCGTGTACTCGACGAGCACACCGACCGCCGGCGGCAGATCCGCCGACCGCTTGTGCAGGTAGGTCTCGACGGTCCCGTTGAAGTACGCGATGCGGCGCAGCTCCAACTTCTCGCCGATCTTCGCCGACATGTCGGCAATCGCCTGTTCGACCGTCTTGTCACCTACCGCGGCGCTCTTGAGCGCATCGACGTCGACGGCACCTGAGCTGGCCGCGGCGCTCACAACCTCGTCGGCCAACGTCTGGAACTCTGCGTTCTTGGCGACGAAGTCGGTCTCACAGTTTAGCTCGACCAACGCGCCGCCCTTGGCGGCGACGAGTCCTTCCGCGGTGGACCGCTCGGCACGCTTGCCGACGTCCTTGGCGCCCTTAATGCGGAGAAGCTCGACGGCCTTGTCGAAATCGCCGTCGCTATCGGTCAGCGCGTTCTTGCAAGCGAGCATGCCGGCGCCGGTCAGCTCCCGCAGTCGCTTGACGTCGGCAGCGGTGAAGTTCGCCAATGTTCAGCCTTCCCTACGAAGTCTCGGTGGTGGTGGTCTCGGTATCGGCAGGCGCAGCGGCGGCAGGCGCGGCAGCAGCGGCAGGCGCAGCGGCACCGTCGGGAACCGTGTCCGGGGTTGCGCTGGCCAACAACTCCTGCTCCCACTCGGCGAGTGGCTCGGCGGCTTCAGTGTCTGCCTTGTCGCCGTTGCCCGCTCCCGCGCGAGCCTGCAGGCCCTCGGCGACCGCAGCGGCGATCACCTTGGTGAGCAGGGCCGCCGAGCGGATCGCGTCGTCGTTGCCCGGGATCGGGTAGTCGACGAGATCGGGGTCGCAGTTGGTGTCCAGGATCGCGATGACCGGGATGCCCAGTTTCCTAGCCTCGCCGACGGCGATGTGCTCTTTGTTGGTGTCGACCACCCAGACCGCCGACGGCACGCGGTTCATGTCGCGGATTCCGCCGAGGCTGCGCTCGAGTTTGTTCTTCTCGCGGGTCAGCCCCAAGATCTCTTTCTTGGTGCGGCCCTCGAACCCGCCGGTCTGCTCCATCGCCTCGAGTTCCTTCAGACGCTGCAGCCGCTTGTGCACGGTCGAGAAGTTGGTCAACATGCCACCCAGCCAGCGCTGGTTGACGAACGGCATCCCGACGCGGAGCGCCTCGGCGGCGATCGACTCCTGCGCCTGCTTCTTGGTGCCCACGAACAGGATCGACCCGCCGTGCGCGACCGTTTCCTTGACGAACTCGTATGCCTTGTCGATGTAGGTCAGCGTCTGCTGCAGGTCGATGATGTAGATGCCGTTGCGGTCGGTGAAGATGAACCGCTTCATCTTGGGATTCCAGCGACGGGTCTGATGCCCGAAGTGGGTGCCGCTGTCAAGCAGCTGTTTCATGGTTA
>JAVHWG010000584.1:0-5073 GCA_032159965.1 Mycobacterium sp. | reverse complement strand
AGCGCTTTCGCCGCCGACTACGGACTGCTGCTGGCTCGGACCAACTGGGACGTACCCAAGCACGAGGGCTTGACGATGTTTCTCGTGCCGATCGACAGTCCCGGGATCACCATGCGCCGGATCAAGCAGGTCAACGGATCGACAGAGTTCTGCGAAGAGTTCTTCGACAACCTCGAGCTCGACGACAACGCGGTGGTGGGCGAGGTCAACAACGGCTGGCACGTCGCGTCGCGACAGCTCTATCACGAAAGACGTGCTGTCGGAGGAGGATCCGAGTTCGCCAGTGGAATCGGCCCCGAGGGCACCACCGACGTGCCGGTGTCCTTCTCTGCGCTGCTCGAAGCCGTCGGACAGCCCGACAACGAACGCCTGCAAGAGTTGGCAGGCCGTGCGCTGGTGCACCGAGTCGTGAAAGAACAGCTGATCGATCACGTCTACCACGGCGTAAGCGACGGTTCGTTGCCGCCTGCGGCAGGGTCGATCATTCGCATCAACCACTCCGAGAACGTTCAGCTCGAGATGGACACCGCGCTGACGATCGCGGGCAGCGCCGGTGTGATCGACGGTATCGAGCACCTGATAGCAGTCGGAGAGCGCTACCTGTCCCGGCAGGCCGCGGCGTTGGGCGGCGGCACCACTGAGATCGCGCGCAACATCATCAGCGAACGCGTCCTTGGCTTCCCACGCGAGTACGCGGCGGACCGTGGCGTCCCGTTCAAAGAAGTGAAGCGCAACCGCGGCGCGTAGCGCCGTCGCTCAGCACGTCGCGATGATCTTGAAATCCGCCTCGGCCGGTTCGGCTGGCTCTGAGGTGTTGTAGCCGCGGGCCTTGCCGCTGATCGTGAACGTGTCCGAGGCAAAGCTGGTCTGGGCTTCGCTACCGGTGTCCCGGGTGTACATCCCGGTGAATCCACCCAGATTCTGGATCCGAACGGAGTTCGTGACGAGTTTCTCGCCGCTGCCGTTGAGGCTCACCTTGGCTCCCGCGACTTTCTGGTCGCCGATGGCTATCGTCCAGTACCACTCGGGGCTCTGACCGGGCAGGTTGTTCGCCTGCTGGTTGCAGGTGATGCTTTGTTTGCTGGCAGTGTTCCCGTTGACGGTGACCGACGCCCGACTGGGATGGTTGACGGTCGGTTCTGACGAGCACGCGACGAGACCGGCGACGACGAGGCCGCCGGCGATTGCCGCGGCGATCCGGTTCTGCACCTGCGCAGAATACAATTCTCCAATTCGGATTGTCGGGTTATCACCGGCTTCTTAGCCGGCTTCGACGATCTCCCCGGCCACCACCGTCGTCAGCACCATGTCGGACGCCAGCGCCCTCAAAGCCTCGTCCGTTCCCGGAGCCAGGACGCACACGTCGCCAGGTTGCTCGGGCGCGATGCTGCGAAGGACAGCCGGACGCGCGGGCGTCCCGAGGAACATCTGCAGCGCGGTAAGGGGCGCGACGCGCTCATCCGGCCCCAGTACGTCACCGCTCGCGGTGGCGCGGGTGACCGCGGCGCGCATCGCGGCCCAGGGGTCCAGGTCACCGAACGGAGCGTCCGTGCTGCCGGCGACGGGAATGCCTGCGCGGGCCAGCGACGCCGCCCGCCACAGCTGTGAGTGCTGCTCGACGGGCACTTCATGGCGGTATGTGTCGCCGCGCTCGGCGACGAAGTTCGGCTGGGTGATCACGGTGACGCCTGAGTCGGCCAGGTCGGCGACGCAGTCGTCGGGCACCATCGCCGCGTGCTCGATCCGGTCCAAGGAGTGCCTGCCCGCAGACCGAAGAGCGGCGATCGCGACGACGAGCTGTGCGGCGGTGACGCAGTGCAGGGCCACCGGCACGTCGTCGGCGTGGCGTTCGGCGACCCAGACGCTGAGCTCCTCGAGATCGAGTTGGTCATCGCGCAGGATCCGCTTGCCAGGTGCCAGGCAGCGGACCTTCTGAGTCAAACCTGTTGCAAGAGAGTCGATATCGCCGGGTCCGAGGTCCGGCGTGGCGTCGGTGACGCCGGTGACGCCGAAGCTGGTGAGCCGACGCCCCAGGGCACGCAGATCAGGTTCCCGGCGCGGTATCGCCCGGCCCAGCCGCGGGTCGGTGCTGACAAGCCTGCCGTCCACATGGTCGGGATGGCCGATGCGGGCCAACGCCGCAGAGTTGAGAATCCACAGCGCGCCACTGCGATGTTGCACCCGCATCGGCGTCGCAGGCTGCAGGACGTCGAGCCGCGCGCGGTTCAGCTCGCCGGCCACCGATTCGTGGTAACCCGTCGCCCGGATCCAGCCGTCGGTTCCGGCCACTGCGGTGGCGACTGTCCGGGTGAACTGCGCTTCTGCGCGTACAGCGGGCGGCCCGACCGCCAGGGACTCGAGCGCGGCGGCCGCGGCGCGCAAGTGCAGATGATGATCGTGCAGACCCGGCAGCACTGCGCCGAACCTGGCGTCGAGAATCGTCTCACCCCGGCCGGGCTCCAATCTCGGTGCCAATTGCGTGATTTCACCGGCGAGGCGGATGTCGGCCACCCGCCCGTCGAGCAACGATGCACGGGTGATCAGCATCCCGCCCCCAGCCGCGCCTCGACCACATCGGCCACCCGCCGTGTGTCGGCGCCCAGGTCGTGCGCGCGCACCGGCGGGGACGGGGCACGCGGCTGCCCGCGATGGACCGGCAGAGACGGCAGTGTCGCGTACAGGCCGGCGACGCCTGCCATCGACACGTCGATGATCGCACCGCCGCCAGACGTCAGCGCGCCAAGAATCGCGTCGGCGGCCGCAAGCCCCGTCAGCGGATCAGCGATCGCGTCCCCGCAGAACGCCGGCCCGGGCATCACGAGCCCGCCGGCGACCGCCGCGACGTCACCGAAAGCCACCCGGTCGGGGTGGGCACTGCCGTAGCCGCTGATCCGGACCCAGACCCGTCCGGGTCGGGGCGGCACTCGTTCGGCACCTTGACCGCGGCGCGCCAGGGCCGACGGCCGCGACCCCTCGATCACCACGTCGGCCGCGCGGAGTAGTCGCGTCAGTTCGTCAGAATTGAAATCAATTGTACAGCAGAGTTTTTCACTGTTGAGCCAATCGAAGAATCCGGGATTGCCGACGCGGGTGCCGTCCGGTCGGGCAGGTGTCTCCACCTTGACGACCGTCGCGCCCGCAGCCGCCAGCAGTCGTGTGCAGAGCGGACCGGCCCACATCGACGAGAGGTCCACCACCAGCACGTCGGCGATGGAGGTGTGCGCGGGCGTGCCGTAAGGCGTGACAGTCGGTTCGCTCGGCGTCGTCTCGCCCAGTGTCGCTGCGGGCATGTCCAGTAGCCGCGCGCGCGCCACGAAGTCGGCGCCACGACGGTTGCGCGCCACGGCGGCCACCGCGTCCCACAAATCGTCGGTCGAATCCTCTTCGCGCGAGCGCGCATCGGTCTCATGCCCTTCGAGCAGTGCCGGGACCGACTCGAAGTCGTCTTGGCGAATCAATGTCAGCGCACACCAGCCGTCGGCCGACGACAACAACCTCGTTGCCCCGCCCGATGAGATACGTGACGGCGGACCCAGGCCGAGAAGTGCCGCACGCCCGGAGATGATCTGCCAGGCATCGACCTCGATCGGTTTCCCGCCGAGCGCGGTGACGCCGTGCTCGATCGCGGCGCCAACCTGCTGTGCGCGCAGCAGCACACCTGTGGGCATCTCGAACAGGCTGCTCACCCCGGTGCCCTGACCGCGTCGACCAGCCCCCACTGCCGCGCCGTCACGGCGCTGATCAGGTGTCCCGAGAAGACGAGATACGCCGTGCGCCATCGACCGATCCGCCGGGTGATGCTGACGGTTCCGCCTGCGCCGGGCAACAGGCCGAGCGCCATTTCAGGCAGGCCGATCTGGCACACCGGGTCGGCCTCGATGCGGCCGCAGAACGCAGCCATCTCCAGGCCGCTGCCCAGCACCCGTCCGTGCACACGCGCGATCAGCCGGTCCCCCAGCCGCGTCGCCAGCTCGTCGAGCGCGAGCGCCGGGCTGTAGCGGGTACGGGCGAAATGCGCGGTTGCCGGGTCGTCGAACGTGCCGAACTCGGCCAGGTCGCCGCCACTGCAGAACGACGGACCGCTACCGGCGAGCACCACGTACTCGATCGCCGTGTCGCAGTTCGCGACGGTCAGCGCGTCGAGCAACGCCTGGCGCATGTCGGTGGAAAACGCGTTGTGCCGGTCCGGCCGGTTGAACCAGATGCCGAGCGTGTCAGATTGCCGCACAATAAGAATCGGCTCGGGCGTGCGCGGCACGGCGACCGGCCCGCGGCGCCGCAGCCAGTCGGCGAACTCGGCGCCCGACTGCAACGTCGAATACGCCAGTGATTCCGTCGTCAACCCATCCGCCGCCGGCGCGCTCGGATCAACTGCGCGCAGCACGTCATCACAGATCGCCGCCGCCTGCGGCCACTGGCTGACACGCGCGACTAGATTGTCCATCTCAGCTGCCACCGACGGCACCGTCACCACGCGGCGGTCGTCCACCTCGTCTTCGGTCAGCGTGAACGTCGCACGCTGCAGCCAGCTGTGCGCGTTTGCGGCATCGAAGTCCCTGGCCGAGCCGATGGCGACGACGGGACCTGACGACTGGTTGTCGTCAATGTCTTCCGCGGCGAGATCGACCACCCTCAAATGCAGCGAGGATGCGCGCTCGGGATCAAGGTTCATTGCCGAAAAACTTACGCCCTGTCCCGCGTTGCCTCCCCTAAGATTGGCAGGCCATGCGCGTCGTCGAGCAGCTGATCGCACACCTGCGCCATACCGGACATCTGACCTTGGAGCAGCTTGCCGAGTTGCGCCGCATGGGCCTGCTCAAAGAGGAACCTGTTTATCGGGATCATCCCGGCTTCGACGTCGACGACACCGATCACGACGATCGTCGGACTGACGCGCTGGACGCGTACGGCGATCGTTTGGTCGACGGCGCGCGGCGGGCGGGGGTTCGTCGGCGCACAGGGGCAACCAACCGGGCGTCGGCTCATCCATCAGGCTTTCTCGCCGCGGTCGCGTCGGCCGTCTCCACGCTTGGCGCCTTCGTCGACCTGCTGGTCGAGGTGGCTCAGCGCCTG
>JAVHWG010000582.1:0-13622 GCA_032159965.1 Mycobacterium sp. | reverse complement strand
CCGCCGGCACCTTCGACCAACGTCAGCTGCCTGGAATGGCCGACGGTGCGCACGAGCACATCCAGCTCGACACGATTAGGCAGCGCCAGCCGCGCCCGTTCAGCGGCTGCGGCCGGCGCCAACGGCTCCGGGTAACGCCAGGACCCGACGAGCCTGTCGACGCCGGACAACCGACCCACCTCGGCGAGGTCGTCGTCTCCGTCGGTGGTACCGGTCTGCACCGGCTTGCACACCGCGACATCGATGCCGGCCAAGCGGGCCGCACACGCCAGCACCGCCGTCGTCACCGTCTTCCCGACCCCTGTGTCGGTGCCGGAGACGAATACGATGCTCACGAGCCGACGTTACGCAGAACGTCCGTCAGCACCTGGCGGGCCACATGCAGCTCCTCGTCGGTCAGCGACGCGCGCGCCGCCAAGCGCAATCGGGACGTGCCACGCGGGACCGACGGCGGCCGGAAGCATCCGACCCGCACGCCGCGGTCCAGGCAGGCCGTCGCCGCGGCCAGCGCCGCCTCGGGTGCGCCGACGATCACCGACACCACAGCCGATTCCGGAGCGTCCGCGAGGTCGCACGCCGCGGCGAGCACGCCCGCGTGGTCCCGAACCTTTTGGGGCAGTGAGGGTTCGGCGACCAGCACCCGCAACGCTGCGAGTGCTGCGCCGAGGGCAGCAGGGGCGAGACCGGTGTCGAAGATCATCGGCCGCGCGGAATCGATCAGATGGTCGCGCACGGCGACAGGGCCGAGGACCACTCCACCCTGGCTGCCCAACGACTTCGACAGTGTCGTCGTCATCACCACGTCCGGCGCACCGGCAAGGCCGACCTCGTGCAGCAGCCCGCGACCCCCCCGGCCGCGTACCCCCACGGCGTGAGCCTCGTCGACGATCAGCACCGCGCGGTGCCTGCGACAAACCTCGTGCAGGGAAAGCAGCGGCGCGAGGGCGCCGTCGGTAGAGAACACCGAGTCGGTGATGACGACCGCGCGGTCCTCGTCGCGCGCAGCCAGCGCAGCGTCGACGGCGTCGACGTCCACGTGCGGCGTGACGACGACACGCGCCCGCGACAACCGGCACGCGTCGACCAGTGAGGCATGGGTGAGCGCGTCGGACACGACCAGCGACCCCGGTCCAGACAGTGCTACGACCGCGGCGAGGTTCGCGGTGTAACCCGACGAGAACACCAGCGCGGACGGCGCGCCGACGAACCCGGCCAGCTCGTGCTCGAGATCCTCGTGCAGTTCGGTATTGCCGGTGACCAGCCGCGAACCGGTGGCCCCCGCACCCCAGGTGCGCAACGCCTGCACGCCGCCCTCGATCACCGCCGGGTGCTGCGACAGACCCAGATAGTCGTTTGACGCCAGATCCACCTCGGCGCCGACCGGCGGCCGGGTGCGCAACGAGCGGCGCAGACCCGCGGTGCGTCGCTGCTGCTCGACCTCGTCCAGCCACGCCAGTGGCGAGACATCAATGCGGCTCTTCATCGGGGCTTTACTTTACGGAGTCGGCGACGGCGACCATGGCCGAGGTGATCTGGTCGATCTCCGAGGGGGTGCAGATGTACGGCGGCATCGCGTAGATCAAGTTGCGGAAGGGCCGCAGCCACACGCCGTGATCTATTGCGATGGGGGTGGCGACCGCAAGATCCACCGGTCGGTTCATCTCCAGCACGCCGATCGCGCCGAGCACCCGGACGTCGGCGACCCCGCCGACCCCGCGTGCCTTCTCCAACCCGCGCCTCAGCCCCGCCTCGATCTCGTGGACGCGGGCCCGCCAATCCTGAGCCAGCAGAAGCTCCACCGATGCCACGGATACCGCGCACGCCAGCGCGTTCGCCATGAACGTCGGGCCGTGCATGAGCGCCCCGGGCTCGTTGGCACTGATCGTCTGCGCAATCTCGGTGCTGCACAGTGTCGCCGCGAGCGTGAGGTACCCCCCTGTCAGCGCCTTTCCGACGCACATGATGTCCGGTGTGACGCCTGCGTGGTCGGCGGCGAACAGCTGCCCTGTGCGGCCGAAGCCGGTGGCGATCTCGTCGAAGATCAGCAGCACCTCGTGCCGGCTGCACGCGTCGCGAAGATCGGTCAGATAGCGCGGGTCGTGGAAACGCATTCCACCCGCGCCCTGCACCACCGGCTCGACGATCACAGCGGCGAGCTCGTCGGCATACCGCTCGAGCTGGTCCTCAAATGCAGAGATGTAGTCGACGTCGTAGTCGGCGGGCACCCGCGGGGCGAACACCTGCTGCGCCAGCACGTCAGTCCACAACGTATGCATGCCACCGTCGGGGTCGCAGACACTCATCGGCGTGAACGTGTCGCCGTGGTAGCCACCCCGCCATGTCATCAGCCGGTGTTTGGCGGGGCGCCCGCTGCTGCGCCAGTACTGCAGCGCCATCTTGACGGCGACCTCGACTGACACCGACCCGGAGTCACTGAAGAAGACCGTGTCCAGTCCCGGCGGGGTGATCTCGACGAGCAGTTCCGCCAGCCGTGCCGCGGGCTCATGGGTCAGGCCGCCGAACATGACGTGGTTCATCGTGGCGAGCTGAGCCGTGACCGCCGCATCCAACGCCGGGTGCCCGTGCCCGTGGATGGCGGTCCACCACGAACTCATCGCGTCGATCACCTCGACCGGCCTGCCGTCTTTGACGACAGTCAGCCGGCTTCCCCGCGCACCGACGGCCACCACCGCTTCGAGCGCGTCCGGCCCCACCGGGCTGTACGGATGCCAGATGTGCGCGGCGTCGATCCTGGCAATCTCCTCGGGCGTCAACGCGGCCACGGAAACGGAGCCCTCACAGAAAAGCAGCGTAGTGCAGCGATTCCGATGACCCACTTGACGTTTGCTCGACACGCTCTCCACGCGATGTGCGCAGCGTGCGGCTTGGGTACATTGACCCTCGACCATGATCACCCTCACGCGCACCCCTTCGGCGTCGGCGCGCACGCTGTCGTCAATACGGGATCGGCGACCGCGTTCGGTGGACAATATGTCTTATCGCCACGATCTCGACGGCCTGCGCGGTGTCGCGATCGCGCTCGTCGCGGCGTTCCACGTGTGGTTCGGCCGGGTTTCCGGCGGAGTGGACGTCTTCTTGGTGCTGTCGGGTTTCTTCTTCGGAGGACGGCTGCTGCGCACCGCGCTGACGCCCGGCGCGTCCCTGTCCCCGGTGCCCGAGATCGTCCGGCTGGCACGTCGGTTGCTACCCGCGCTGGTCGTCGTCCTCGCGGCCTCCGCGGCGTTGACGATTCTCGTTCAGCCGCAGACACGCTGGGAGGCATTTGCCGACCAAAGTCTGGCAAGCCTGGGCTACTACCAGAACTGGGAGCTGGCCAACACCGTCTCGAGCTATCTGAAGGCCGGCCAAGCGGTCAGTCCGCTGCAACATATTTGGTCGATGTCAGTGCAGGGCCAGTTTTACGTCGCGTTCCTCCTGCTCGTCTTCTCGTGCACGTTGCTCTTCCACCGGTGGCTGGGCAAACACCTACGGGTTGCCTTCGTGGTGCTGCTGACCGCACTCACCATCGGGTCGTTCGCCTACGCGGTGTATGCGCACGAGGTCAATCAGGCGACGGCGTATTACAACAGCTTCGCGCGTGGGTGGGAGCTGCTGCTCGGCGCGCTGGTTGGAGCAATGGTCCCCTATGTGCGCTGGCCGCTCTGGCTGCGCACCGCCGCGGCCACCGTCGCCCTCGCGGCGATCCTTTCTTGCGGAGCGTTGATCGACGGTGTGAAGCAGTTTCCCGGGCCGTTGGCTCTGGTGCCGGTCGGTGCGACGGCGCTGATGATTCTCGCCGCGGCCAACCGCAGACCCGGACCGGAATCCGCTGAGCCGATGCCGTTGCCGAACCGCGTCCTGGCCACCGGGCCCTTCGTCGCGCTCGGGTCGATCGCGTACTCGTTGTATTTGTGGCACTGGCCGCTGCTGATCTTCTGGCTGGCCTACAGCGGCCACAACCACGCCGGCCTCATCGACGGCGCGATCATCCTCGTCGTCTCAGCGGTCCTGGCCCACCTGACCACCCGGTTCGTCGAGAATCCGCTGCGCTACCGCACACCGGCGATCCGACCCAAGCGGCCCGTGTCGATACGCCGTGGGTCGCCCCGCCCGACGTTTCTGCTGGGCACCGTCGTCGCGCTGCTGGCAGTGGGTTTGACGGTGACGTCGGTGACGTGGCGCGAGCATGTGACGGTGCAGCAGGCCAGCGCGAAGACGCTGCCCGGGTTGTCGACCACCGACTACCCAGGAGCATTGGCCCTCACCGCCCACGCGAATCCGCCGAAACTACCGATCCGCCCGACGGTCCTCGAGGCGAAGACCGACCTTCCGGAAACCACGCACGACGGCTGCATCAGCGACTTCGGCGACCTGCAGATCCACATCTGCGTGTACGGCGACAGAAATGCCAATCGCACCATTGCCATGGCCGGCGGCTCGCACGCCGAGCACTGGATCACGGCGTTGAACGTGCTGGGACAACGCCACCACTTCAAGATCGTCACCTATCTCAAGATGGGCTGCCCGCTGTCCACGGACGAGGTGCCGACGATCGTCGGTGACGACATTCCGTATCCCCAGTGCCATCAATGGGTGTCAGCCGTGATGGACAGGCTCGTCGCGGACCATCCCGACTACGTGTTCACCAATTCGACCAGACCGCGGTTCGGCGACGTCGGCGACGAGATGCCGGCAAGCTATGTCGGTATCTGGGATGTCTTGTCGCAGTCCGGCATCGGCATCCTCGGAGTCCGTGACACCCCGTGGTTTGTCCGCAACGGCATCTCGTTTGAACCGGCCGACTGTATCGCCGACGGCGGGACTGCCATGTCGTGCGGGATGAGCCGCTCCGCCGTCCTCGACAATCGCAATCCGACCCTTGATGTCGTCGAGCAGTTCCCGTTGCTCAAGCCGATCGACCTCAGCGATGCGGTGTGCCGCGCGGACACCTGCCGCGCCGTTGAAGGAAATGTCCTGGTATACCGCGATTCTCACCACCTGTCGGCGACCTACGTGCGCACGCTTACAGACGAACTCGGACGTCAGGTAGGTCTGGCGACGGGCTGGTGGTGAGTCGCGCGTCACGCTGCACCCGGCACGGCCCGCGACGCGCCGGCAAGCCGGATAGGGTCTCATGATGGCCGCGGCCGAAATGAAGCGAGACCCCGGACCGGTGTTGGCGACGATGTGGCCCGGCACGCCATACCCGCTCGGCGCGACGTATGACGGCGCGGGCACCAACTTTTCGCTGTTCTCCGAATGCGCCACCAAGGTCGAGCTTTGTCTCATCGCCAGGGACGGCGCCGAAGAGCGAATCGAACTCGACGAAGTCGACGGCTTCGTGTGGCACGCATACCTGCCCGCGATCACTCCGGGACAGCGCTACGGGTTCCGCGTCCACGGGCCGTGGGATCCCGGCGCGGGCCACCGCTGCGACCCGAGCAAGCTGTTGCTGGACCCCTACGGCAAGGCCTTCGACGGCGACTTCAAGGAGGGCCCTGCGCTTTTCTCGTACGATACGACATCCGAGGACGATTCGGGATCGGGCGAACGCACGATGATCGACTCACTCGGGCACACGATGACAAGCGTGGTGGTCAACCCGTTCTTCGACTGGGGTTCGGACCGCGCACCGCGCCGGCCGTACCACGAGACGATCATCTATGAGGCTCACGTCAAGGGGATGACGCAATCTCATCCGGGAATTCCCGAGGAGTTGCGCGGGACATATTCGGGGCTGGTCCACCCCGCGGTGGTCCAGCACCTGCAGTCGCTCAGCGTCACCGCGATCGAGCTGATGCCTGTTCACCAGTTCATGCAGGACTTTCGGCTCCTCGACCTCGGTCTGCGAAACTATTGGGGTTACAACACGTTCGGGTACTTCGCCCCACACGCGCAGTACGCGGCCTATCGGCAACCCGGTGCCGCGGTGCCCGAGTTCAAGAACATGGTTCGCCTTTTCCACGAAGCGGGGATCGAAGTGATCCTCGATGTGGTTTACAACCACACCGCCGAGGGCAATCAGCTGGGGCCCACCATCAACTTCCGCGGCATTGACAACGCCGCCTACTACCGGTTGTTAGACGGGGATTTGCGCTATTACAAGGACTACACCGGCACGGGGAACAGCCTCAATGCCCGACACCCACACACGTTGCAGTTGATCATGGACTCGCTGCGCTACTGGGTGCTGGAGATGCACGTCGACGGGTTCCGCTTCGACCTCGCGTCCACGCTGGCGCGCGAGTTGCACGACGTCGACCGGTTGTCGGCGTTCTTCGATCTCGTGCAGCAGGACCCTGTCGTCAGCCAGGTCAAGCTCATCGCGGAGCCGTGGGACGTCGGCGAGGGCGGGTACCAGGTGGGCAATTTCCCGGGCCTGTGGACCGAGTGGAACGGCAAGTACCGCGACACCGTCCGCGACTACTGGCGCGGCGAGCCCGCGACGCTCGGGGAGTTCGCGTCACGGCTCACCGGATCATCGGACCTGTACGAGGCCACCGGACGCCGGCCGAGCGCCAGCATCAACTTCGTCACCGCGCACGACGGCTTCACGCTGCATGATTTGGTCTCGTACAACAACAAGCACAACAAGGCCAACGGCGAGAACAACCGCGACGGCGAGAGCCACAACCGGTCATGGAACTGCGGCGTCGAGGGGCCCACCGATGACCCGGATATCACCGCGCTCCGCTGTCGCCAGATGCGGAACTTCCTTGTCACACTCATGGTTTCGCAAGGCACACCGATGATTGCGCACGGTGACGAGATGGGACGCACCCAACGGGGCAACAACAACGCCTACTGCCAGGACTCGCCGGTGTCGTGGATGGACTGGACTCTGATGAAAACCAACGCCGACCTACTGGCGTTCACCAAGAGAGTGACCGCGCTGCGCAAGGACCATCCTGTGTTCAGGCGCCGCCGGTTCTTCGACGGGCGACCGATCCGCAGGGACGCACACGTCCGCGACATCGCCTGGCTGACGCCGTCGGGCCACGAGATGACGATGGAGGACTGGGACAGCGGGTTCGGTAAGAGCATCGCCGCGTTCCTCAACGGCGAGGACATCCCCGAGCCTGACGCGCGCGGTTTCCACGTCGTCGACGACTCGTTCCTGCTGTGCTTCAACGGCCACGACGAGGATTTGGATTTCTCTGTGCCGGACGGTCCGTACGGCCGGGAGTGGGAAGCGTGCCTGGATACCGCCGATTCGCGTGGCGAATCAGATCTCACCGTGCGCGCCGGTGAGAAGATCACCCTCGAGGCACGGTCCGTCATCGTGATGCGCAGGACAGCGTGACCGAAGAAGTCGCGATGGCCCCGGTTGACTCCGACGCCTCCCCTGTCGTGTCGACGTACCGACTCCAGATGCGCGGCGATTCACTGACATTCGACGATGCCCGAAACCTGGTGGATTACCTGGACGATCTCGGGGTCTCGCACGTGTATTTGTCCCCGATCCTGACCGCGACCAAAGGGTCGACCCACGGCTACGACGTCACCGTCCCGACCACAGTGTCGCGCGAACTCGGCGGAGCCGACGGGCTGGCTCTGTTGTCAAACGCGGCACGCTCGCGCGGGCTGGGCTTGGTCGTGGACATCGTGCCCAACCACGTCGGCGTCGGTGACCCACAGCAGAACGCGTGGTGGTGGGATGTGTTGCAACACGGCCGAGAATCTCAGTACAGCACATTCTTCGATATCGACTGGGCACCGGACAACGGTGTCGACGGCAAGCTGGCGTTGCCGGTGCTCGGGTCCGATGACGACGTGGACGATCTGGCCGTTGACGGCGACGTGCTGCGGCTGGGCGACCTCGTGTTCCCGATCGCACCAGGTACCGCTGGCGGTTCGGGACGCGACGTGCACGATCGCCAGCACTACCGGTTGATCAGCTGGCGCCGCGGACTATGCGGCTATCGAAGGTTTTTCGCGATCACCTCGCTTGCGGGACTGCGGCAAGAGGACCGCGCGGTGTTCGACGCCACTCACCCGGAGGTACGGCGCTGGTTCACTGATGGGCTCGTCGACGGTATCCGCGTGGATCATCCCGACGGATTGTCCGACCCGACGGGATATCTGACCTGGCTGAGGGAGATCGCCGGACCGCGGGCGTGGATCGTCATCGAGAAGATCCTCGCCGTCGACGAGGCATTGGAACCCACGCTGCCGGTAGCGGGCACCACCGGCTACGACGCGCTCCGTGAGGTCGGCGGCCTGTTCGTGGACCCCACCGGTGAAGACGCGCTCACCGAGCTGTACGAATCGGCGGGCACGCCGTACTCGGCGAACGCCGCGCTGGGACGCGAACTGAAATCCGAGGCGGTCACCGACACGCTGGCAAGTGAGCTGCGCCGGCTGCGCCGGGCGGTCGTGCGCAGCACCGGCTCAGACCATTCGCTGCTTCCCGACGCGATCGCGGCCCTGCTGAGCCGAATCGACGTCTACAGATCCGACTACCTCTCGTTGTCGGCGGTCCTTCCGATCGCCATCGCCGAAACCCTAGAAGCGACACCAGAATTCGGAGAACCTCTGCAGATCGTTGCCGCGGCGATGAACAGCGACGAACCCGCGGTGCGGCTGCAGCAACTGTGTGGTGCGGCAACCGCGAAGTCGATGGAAGACTGCCTGTTCTACCGGGATGCCCGGCTGGTGTCGCTCAACGAGGTCGGCGGCGAACCAGCGCGATTCGGCGTCAGTGCGGCCGAGTTCCACCGGCGGGCCGCGGTGCGCGCACGGCTGTGGCCGGCGGCGATGACGACACTGACCACGCACGACACCAAGCGGGGCGAAGATGTTCGGGCCCGCATCGGGATTTTGTCGCAGGTCCCCTCACTGTGGGCCGAGTTCGTCGGCGGCTGGCAGAGCAGGGCTGCGGCACCGGACCCGATGACAGGAATGTTCCTTCTGCAGAACATTTTCGGCGTGTGGCCCGTCGGCGGTCAGGTGACCGACGAGCTCCGGGACCGATTGCACGCTTACGCGGAGAAGGCGATTCGCGAAGCGGCGGTGCACACCTCGTGGAACGATCCCGACTCAGATTTCGAATCAGATCTGCACAGGTGGCTGGACACCGTCATCGACGGTGATATCGCCGCGGAACTCACCGGCCTGGTCGCGCGCCTGGATCCGCACGCCCGCAGCGACGCGCTGGGCCAGAAGCTGATCCAGCTCACCGGGCCCGGAATCCCGGATGTCTATCAGGGCACCGAACTGTGGGAGGACAGTCTCGTTGACCCCGACAATCGCAGGCCCGTCGACTTCGTGGCGCGCCGGGCCGCGCTGGCGTCGTTGGAGCATCCCAAGATGCGGGTCACCTCGGCGGCGCTGAAACTGCGGCGCCGTCGGCCCGAAACCTTTCTGGCGGGCGATCATTCGCCCGTCTTCGCCACCGGCGCCGCGCGTGACCATTTCGTCGGTTTCGCGCGTGGCGACGACGTGGTGGTGGTGGTCAGCCGGTGGACCGTCCGGCTCAGCGAAACCGGTTGGGGTCGAACATCGCTCACCTTGCCCGCTGGCGAGTGGACCGATGTGCTGACCGGACGCGGTTACACCGGCGAAGTGGCCGCAGCGGACCTGTTCGCGGAACTGCCTGTCGCACTTCTGGAACGCACGGATGGCTGATTTCGCGGTCTGGGCGCCGATCCCCGCTCAGGTACGTCTCGACGTCGACGGCGTGCTGCATCAGATGCAGCGCAGCGACGACGGATGGTGGCGGGCAGCCGTCGACGCCCACTCGGACGCCCGCTACGGCTTCGTCCTCGACGACGACGCCGTGGTGCTGCCGGATCCCCGCTCGCCGCGACAGCCCGACGGGGTGCATCAACGCTCGCAGTTGTGGACGCCTCGTGATGACTCGTGGACCGACCAGAACTGGCAGGGCCGCTCCATCGAGGGAAGCGTGATCTACGAACTTCACATCGGCACCTTCACCCCAGAGGGAACGCTGCAGTCGGCCATCGCCAGGCTGGACTACCTCGTCGAGATCGGCGTCGACTTTGTCGAGCTGATGCCGGTCAACGCTTTCGCGGGCACCCACGGCTGGGGTTACGACGGCGTGCTGTGGTACGCGGTGCACGAGCCCTACGGCGGTCCCGACGCGCTGGTGCGCTTTGTCGACGAATGCCACCGGCGCGGGCTCGGTGTGTTGATCGACGCCGTGTTCAATCACCTTGGCCCATCGGGCAACTACCTGCCGCGGTTCGGCCCGTATCTGTCCTCGGGCAGCAACCCGTGGGGCGAGGGCCTGAATGTGTCCGACCCGCACTCCGACGAGGTGCGTCGCTACATCATCGACTGCGCCCTGCGCTGGATGCGCGATTTCCACGCCGACGGCTTGCGCCTCGACGCGGTCCACGCGCTCGTCGACACCACGGCCATCCACATTCTCGAAGAGCTGTCTGCCGAAACCGACGCGCTCGCAAGCGAAGTGGGCCGCCCGCTGTCGCTGATCGCCGAGAGCGACCTGAACGACCCCCGGTTGATCACCCCCCGCGACCGCGGCGGTTACGGCATGACGGCCCAGTGGGACGACGACATCCATCACGCCATCCACGCGGCGGTCTCGGGCGAGCGCCAGGGCTACTACTCGGATTTCGGCTCGCTGGAAACGCTTGCCACCACACTGCTCAACGGCTACTTCCATGCCGGCACGCACTCGTCGTTCCGCGGCAGGCGCCATGGCAGGCCGCTCGACAAGAAGACGATCCCGGCGACCCGTCTGACGGCGTACACCTGCACCCACGACCAAGTGGGCAACCGCGCGGTCGGTGATCGCCCGTCTCAGAACCTCGACGACGGCCAGCTCGCCGTCAAGGCTGCCCTCGTGCTCACGTCCCCCTTCACCGCGATGCTTTTCATGGGCGAGGAGTGGGGGTCGTCACGTCCGTTCCAGTTCTTCACCAGCCACCCCGAACCGGAGCTGGCCAGAGCCACCGCCGAGGGTCGCAAGGCGGAGTTCGCGCACCACGGATGGAATGCCGACGAGATACCGGATCCGCAAGACCCGCAGACATTCTTGAGATCCAAGCTGGACTGGGACGAGCTCGGCGACGACCCGCATGCCCGGCTGTTGGACGTCTACCGACAGCTGATCGCCCTGCGACGCTCGGAGCCCGACTTCGCCGATCCGTGGCTCGAGCACCTGTCCGTCGACTACGACGAGGAAAAGCGGTGGGTTGTGATGCGCCGCGGCGCGTTATCGATCGCGTGCAACATCGGCGCCGAGGCGGTGGCAGTGCCCGCGACGGGTGAAGTGCTGCTCGCCTGGGGAGCACCGAACGTGGATGGCGGGCACACGATGCTCGAGGGCCATTCGTTCGCCATCCTGCGAAACCCCTAGCAGGACAGCAGGACAGCAGGTCGCTGAGGACCTAGGGATTGATCAGGTACCGGTAGGCCGGAGAGTCGGGCGCGAGCACCTCGACCCCGATGTCGGAGGCCGCCATCCTGTGCAGCAGGCCGTCGTAGCCCTCGGCTGACCCGAGTTCGACGCCTACCAGCGCCGCTCCTGTCTCGCGGTTATTGCGCTTGACGTACTCGAACAGCGTGATGTCGTCGTTGGGGCCGAGGATCTGGTCGAGAAAACGCCGCAGCGCGCCCGGCTCCTGCGGGAAGTCCACCAGGAAGTAGTGCTTGAGGCCGAGGTGCACGAGCGAGCGTTCGAGAATCTCGCCGTAGCGCGACACGTCGTTGTTGCCACCGGAGATCAGGCAGACGACGGTGGTGCCGGGCTTGACGGCATCGGTCTCCAGCAGCGCCGTGACCGACAGCGCGCCCGCGGGCTCGGCGATGATGCCCTCGTTCTGGTACAGCGCGAGCATCGCCGTGCACACCGCGCCCTCGTCGACCGTCGTCACGGAGACCATGTCGCCCGCCGCGGCAAGCGCCGCGTAGGTGAGCGTTCCCGCCCTGCTGACGGCGGCCCCGTCGACGAACTGGTCGACGTCGTCGAGCGTGACGGGTTTCCCGGCTGCGAGCGCGGCCATCATCGCGGCGGCACCGGCAGGCTCGACGCCCAGCACCGCGGTATTCGACGTCCGTTCGGCGAGGTAGGTCGTGATACCGGAGATGCAGCCACCCCCGCCCACCGGCACGATCACCAGATCCGGTTCGCCGCCAAGCTGCTCGAGGATTTCCGCGGCGATCGTGCCCTGGCCGGCCATGGTGCGCACGTCGTCGAAAGGAGGCACCAGCGTCGCACCGGTGCGCGACACATCGGCCAACGCGGCCTCAGCGGCCTGGTCATAGGTCGAGCCGACCGCGATCAGCTCGATGAAGTCGCCGCCGTGGTAGCGGATCCGGTCGCGCTTCTGCTTGGGAGTCTTGCGCGGGACATACACACGTCCGTTGATCTGCATCGACCGACACGCGTGCGCGAATCCCTGCGCGTGGTTTCCCGCCGATGAGCACACAACGCCCGCAGCCCGCTCCTGGTCCGTCAGCTGCATCAGCAGGTTGTACGCCCCGCGCAACTTGTAGGACCGGACGGACTGCAGGTCCTCCCGCTTGAGATACACCGTGGCGCCGGTGCTGGCCGACAATCGCTCACTGAGCTGCAACGGGGTCGGCGAGATGACACCCGAAATCCGCTTGGCCGCCGCTTCGACGTCGGCCGCGGTCAGCGGCCCCTCGCGGTCGCTCAGGCTCGGTTGCGCGGACACCGGTCAATGGTGCCACGCCCAAAGGCTCCGTTAGTCGGCGCGGGTGAGGACGAACACCGGAATCTCGCGGTCCGTCTTCTTCTGGTAGTCCGCGTAGTCGGGCCACGCCCCCACGGCGCGCTCCCACCAGGCGGCCTTCTCGTCGCCGGACACCTCGCGCGAGTCGTATTCGTGGGTTTCTGTGCCGTCCTGCAGCTCGACGCGCGGATTTGCCTTGATGTTGTAGTACCAGACGGGGTTCTTCGGCGCACCGCCGAGCGAGGCGACGACCGCATACTCGCCGTTGTGTTCCACCCGCATCAGCGGCGTCTTCCGCAGCTTGCCGGATTTCGCGCCGACGGTAGTCAGCAGAATCACCGGCTTCCCTTTCAGATCGGTTCCCTCGGTACCGCCGGATTCCATATATTTTTCGGCGTTCTCGCGGGCCCAATCAGACGTACTCGGAGCATATTCACCAGACAGAGGCATGTTTTCCAGCCTAGGCGCCGCGCCTGTGAGGCTCGACACGCGCTCAGAAGTTCGGCTACCCGAAATCATTATCGAGGAGTAGCCTGAACCTATGACGACGGCAGAACACATCGGGTCGATCGCCTCCTCGAAGTCCCCGGAGCTGACGATCGCGGGCGTGCCGTGGCCTCGTTACAAAGTGGTCGCGCTCCTGATCGGGCTCGTCGTAGCGGCGCTTGTCGGAATCGCCACCATGACTGCCGGCACTGCCGTCCTCGCCGGCGCCGCTGTGGGCACCGTGATCTGGCTCGCGCAAAGCAGCCTTCAGCACATTCGCCGCTAGCCAGCCTCAGCCAGGCGCCTGCTGTACCGAGGAATCCGGCTCGGCAGCGTACAACTGCTCGATCTCCGCGGAGTATTTCTCGTTGATCGGTTTGCGCTTGAGCTTCATCGTCAGCGTGATCTCGTCACCGCCGGGCTCCCAGAATGTCGGCAGCACGCGAAAGCGCT
>JAVHWG010000558.1:0-22902 GCA_032159965.1 Mycobacterium sp. | reverse complement strand
CCGTTCGCCGGCTGGTCGCCGAAGTTCCTCAAACAGGGCCATCTCACGGACCTTCCGTCCTCGGTGAAGCCGAACAACCTGGCGGAATTGGTGAGTGTCGGCGCGTCCGAACGAGCACTGGTGAAATACCTGATCGGCCAGTTGGCGCTCTCCGACGACGATCGCGTCGACGCGCTGCGTGACTTCGTCCCCTCTGCCGTCGCTTCGGACTGGGAGACCATCGTGGCGGGACAGCGGGTCCAGGTGATCCGCCCGGAGAAGGGCAAGGGCGGCGTGCTGGGGTTTGACACCACGACGGTGGCCTCGGCCGACGGCAGCATTGCCGGCCTCCTCGGTGCGTCACCCGGCGCGTCGACGGCCGTCCACGACGTGCTCGATGTGATGGAGCAGTGCTTCGACAACCGATACGAGTCCTGGCTTCCCAAGCTGAAGGAGATGGTCCCGTCGCTGGGGGTGAAACTTTCGGATGAGCCGCGGCTATTCTCCGAGCTGTGGGAGTGGACCACTCGGGCGCTGGGCCTGTCGTGACGGTTGCGCTTCACCGGACGTGGGCGAAGGACCTTGATACCAGGACGCTGTACGAACTGCTGAAGCTGCGGGTGGAGGTGTTCGTCGTCGAGCAGGCGTGCGCATACCCGGAGCTCGACGGGCGTGACCTGCTACCGGAGACCCGGCACTTCTGGCTGGAGGGCTCACGCGGTGAGGTCATCTGCACCCTGCGTCTAATGGAGGAGCATGCCGGCGGAGCGAAGGCGTTCCGCCTGGGTCGGCTGTGTACCCGGCGGGAGGCCCGCGGCCACGGGCACACGACGCGGCTGCTGCAGGCGGCGCTGGCCGAGGTCGGCGACTACCCGTGCCGCATCGACGCGCAGACCTATCTCGAGGAGATGTACGCGCGGCACGGGTTTGTGCGCGCCGGCGACGAGTTCCTCGACGACGGCATCCCGCACGTGCCGATGGTGAAGCCGGGTCGGACGGACGGACTGTGACGACGACCTATCCGTTCAGTGCGATCGTCGGACACGAGCAACTACGGCTGGCACTGGTGTTGTGCGCGGTGCGCCCGGAGATTGGCGGGGTACTGATCCGCGGCGAAAAGGGCACCGCGAAGTCGACGGCGGTGCGCGGGCTGGCCGCCGTGCTCGCGGAGGCAGGCTTCTCCCGGTTGGTGGAACTGCCGATCGGGGCCACCGAGGACCGGGTGATCGGGTCACTGGATCTGCAACGGGTGCTGCGCGACGGCGAGCACGCCTTCACCCCGGGCCTGCTCGCCGCTGCGCACGGCGGCGTGCTGTACGTCGACGAGGTGAATCTGCTGAACGACCACATCGTCGATGTCCTCCTCGACGCTGCGGCCATGGGACGCGTGCACATCGAGCGCGACGGCGTGTCGCACAGTCAGGAAGCCAGATTCATGCTGGTCGGCACCATGAACCCGGAGGAGGGTGAGCTGCGCCCGCAGCTGCTGGACCGCTTCGGCCTGACCGTCGAGGTGCACGCGTCCAGAGACGTCGACGAACGCGTAGAGGTGATCCGTCGGCGGATGACCTTCGAGGCCGATCAAGATGTGTTCGCGCGCCGCTATGCCGACGCGGACGCCGCCCTGGCCCGGCGGATCGCCGCGGCGCGCGCCGCCGTGGGCGACGTGGTTCTGCCAGACCGAGAGCTGCGGCGGATCGCGGCGCTGTGTGCGGCTTTCGGAGTCGACGGCATGCGGGCAGACCTCGTGGTGGCGCGCGCCGCTGTGGCGCACGCGGCGTGGCGCGGCGCGGATGCCGTCGGTGAAGAGGACATTCGGGTAGCGGCGCAGCTGGCACTTCCGCACCGCCGCCGACGCGATCCGTTCGACGAGCCGGAGCTCGACCCTGCGCAGCTCGAGGACGCGCTGGCTCAGGCCGGCGGTGACGACGAACCACCGCCCGACCCGGACCCGCCCGGCGGCGGCCAGTCGGATTCTGCTGAACCGCAGGGTGATCCGGCGTCCGCGCCGTCCGCTGCGGCCCCCGAGCCGCCGCGGCCGAGCGGCACCCCGTCGGCGCCCTTTCGCACCAGGCTGCTCACCGTGCCCGGCGTCGGCGACGGTGCGCCGGGCCGTCGCTCCCACGGCCGCAACCGTTCCGGGGCAGTCGTATCGGCGGATGCCGAAGACGGCTTCGGTGTCCACCTCTTCGGGACCGTGCTCACCGCGGCGCGTCACACGCACGCTCGTGGATCGCTTCGCGTCGAGGCCGACGATCTGAAGCGCGCGGTCCGAGAAGGCCGCGAATCCAACCTGGTGATCTTCGTGGTCGACGCCTCGGGATCGATGGCCGCGCGTGACCGGATGGCCGCAGTCAGCGGCGCAACGCTCTCCTTGCTGCGGGATGCTTACCAGCGCCGCGACAAGGTCGCCGTGATCACGTTCCGGGTTTCAGGCGCGCAGACCCTGCTTCCGCCGACCTCCTCGGTGCACGTCGCGTCGCGCCGTCTTGCGCGCTTCGACACCGGAGGGAAAACACCGCTGGCACAAGGGCTTCTGGCCGCGCGCGACATGGTCAGGCGGGAGCGCGTACGTGACTCGGCCCGCCGGAGTCTGGTGGTGGTGTTGACCGACGGTCGGGCGACCGGTGGAGTCGACCCCGTGGGGCGAGCGGAGGCTGCGGCGGCGCTGTTGGTTGCCGAGGGGGCCGCGGCGGTCGTCGTCGATTGCGAAACGTCCTACGTGCGTTTGGGATTGACCGAGCATTTCGCGGCGTATCTCGGTGCGTCCACCGTGCGGCTGGCGCAGCTGCGAGCCGGTGGCCTCACCGACGTCGTGCGCGGCGCGGCCTGAGAGCGAGATCTGAGAATGCCGCAGGGCACGCCGATCACTATTCCTGACGACGGGAAGACCACCCGGGCGCGGCGTCAGGCGCCGTTGCTCGCGGTCCACACCGGGGCGGGCAAAGGTAAGTCGACGGCGGCGTTCGGGATGGCGTTGCGGGCGTGGAACGCCGGCTTGTCCTTGGCGGTTTTCCAGTTTGTCAAGAGCGCGAAATGGAAAGTCGGCGAGGAGAACGCTTTTCGTGAGCTGGGCAGGGTGCACGAGGAGCGGGGGATCGGCGGAAGCGTCGAATGGCACAAGATGGGCGCCGGCTGGTCGTGGTCGCGAAAGGCGGGCAGCGACGACGATCACGCCGCCGCGGCCGCTGACGGCTGGGCCGAGATCGCGCGGCGGCTGACTGATCAGCGCCACGACTTCTATCTGCTCGACGAGTTCACCTACCCGCTGAAGTGGGGATGGGTGGACGTCGACGACGTGATCGCGACGCTCACGACCCGTCCCGGCACGCAGCACGTCGTGATCACCGGCCGCGACGCCCCGCAGCAGTTGCTCGATGCCGCCGATCTGGTCACCGACATGACGAAGGTAAAACACCCGATGGATGCGGGCCGCAAGGGCCAGAAGGGCATCGAGTGGTGAGCACGCCTGCCGTCGTGATCGGTGCGCCCGCATCCGGTAGCGGGAAGACCACGGTAGCAACAGGTTTGATCGGTGCGCTGCGGAAAGCCGGCCTCGTCGTCGCACCGTTCAAGGCCGGCCCGGACTACATCGACCCCGGCTATCACACGCTGGCGGCGGGCCGTCCCGGCCGCAACCTCGACCCCATTCTGGTGGGCGAGCAGCTCGTCGGCCCGCTGTACCGGCATGGCTCGACGGGCGCCGACATCGCCGTGGTGGAAGGCATGATGGGCCTCTTCGACGGGCGTATCACCGCTGATGCTCCCGGCTATGCGCGCGGGTCCACGGCGCACGTAGCCTCTCTGCTGAGCGCCCCGGTGATCCTGGTCGTGGACGCGAAAGGCCAAAGCCACAGCATTGCCGCACTGCTGCAAGGGTTTTCGACGTTCGACACGTCTATCCGCATAGCGGGTGTGATTCTGAACCGCGTGGCGGGCCGCCGCCACGAGGCGGTGTTGCGCCAAGCGTGCGAGCAGGTCGGTATGCCGGTGCTGGGCGCGATTCCGCGGCGGCCCGAATTGAACCTTCCTTCCAGGCATCTAGGCCTCGTTACCGCCGCCGAGCACGGCACGCCCGCCGTGCGCGCCGTCGATGCCATGACACAACTCGTCGCCGAGTGTGTGGACCTCGCCGGTGTCGTGAGACTCGCGGGCAGCAGCGTCGCCGGCGCGGCCTGGGAGCCGGCGGCCGCCAACACATCGGACACATCGGCTGACGTGACGATCGCGATCGCCGCGGGCAAGGCCTTCACGTTCGGCTACGCCGAGCACGTCGAGATGCTCACTGCGGCAGGCGCGACCGTCGTCGGCTTCGACCCGCTCACCGACCCGCTGCCTGAGGGCACCGATGCATTGGTGCTGCCCGGCGGTTTCCCTGAGCAGTTCACCGCCGAGCTGGCCGCCAACGACGTCGCGCGCAAACAGGTCAAGACGCTGGCTGCTGCAGGCGGTGCCATTCACGCCGAATGTGCCGGCCTGACATACCTGGCCAGCGACCTCGACGGGCATCCGATGTGCGACGTGCTCTCCGGCTCGGCGAGGTTCACCGACCGCCTCACGCTCGGCTATCGTGACGCCGTCGCGGTCGCCGACTCGTCGGTGCACATGACGGGAGCTCGTGCTGTGGGCCACGAATTCCACCGCACCACAGTCGAATTCACCGACAATTACGAACCGGCATGGGTTTATCAGGGCAACGACGCGGGTGTGGTGCGCGACGGGGCGGTCGTCGGGGGCATCCATGCGTCGTACCTGCACACCCATCCGGCCGCGGCACCGGACGCGGTGGCCAGGTTCGTCGCACACGCCGCTGGCTCTAGGCTCGCGCGATGAGCCGCGTGCGCGAAGAGGATCCAATACCGTGACCGAGAACCCGTACCTGGTCGGATTGCGGCTGGACGGTAAGAAGGTCGTCGTCGTCGGGGGCGGCGGCGTCGCGCAGCGTCGCATCCCGCTGCTGATCGCCAGCGGCGCCGACGTACTCGTCGTCACGCGCTCTGCCACGCCGGCGGTGGAGGCGCGCAGCCACCAACAGCCGGGAATCTCATTGGAACTGCGTGATTATCGCGACGGCGACCTCGACGGCGCCTGGTACGCGATCGCTGCGACCGATGATCCCGACGTCAACGCGGCGATCGTCGCCGAGGCCGACCGGCGCGCGATTTTCTGTGTCCGCGCCGACATCGCCAGGGACGGCACCGCCGTCACTCCTGCGTCATTCGAATACGAAGGACTCGCGGTCGGGGTACTGGCCGGCGGCGAGCACCGGCGTTCGGCTGCAATCCGGTCGGCGATCCGCGACGCGCTGCAGCAGGGCATCGTCACCGTCGAGACGGCGGATGTGATCCACGGCGGGGTCGCTCTGGTCGGAGGCGGACCGGGTGACCCGGAGCTGATCACGGTACGAGGGCGCCGGCTGCTGGCACATGCCGACGTCGTCGTCGCCGACCGGCTGGCCCCGTCTGAGCTGCTCGCGGAACTGCCGCCACATGTCGAAGTGATCGACGCGGCGAAGATTCCGTACGGCCGGGCGATGGCCCAGGACGCCATCAACGCGGTTCTTATTGAACGTGCCAGAGAAGGCAAGTTCGTCGTACGCCTCAAGGGCGGAGATCCGTTCGTGTTCGCGCGCGGATACGAGGAGGTGCTGGCGTGCGCCGAGGCCGGCATCCCCGTGTCGGTTGTGCCGGGTGTGACGAGCGCCATAGCCGTGCCCGCGTTGGCCGGCGTCCCCGTCACCCATCGGTCGATCACGCACGAGTTTGTGGTGGTCAGCGGGCATGTTCCGCCGGGGGATCCAGAATCGTTAGTGAATTGGGATGCGCTGGCGAAGATGTCGGGCACGATCGTGCTGATGATGGCCGTGGAGCGGATCGAGCAGTTCGCCGACGTGTTGCTCAAGGGCGGCCGACCTGCGGATACACCTGTGCTGGTGGTGCAACAGGGCACCACGGCGGCCGAACGGACGGTGCGCGCGACGCTTGCTGACGCTCCGAGACGCATTCGCGAAGACGGCGTCAGACCTCCCGCGATCATCGTGATCGGCTCCGTCGCGGGGTTCCCGGAATTAAAGGAAAGCTAAGAATACTGTAAGGTAACCTTCCATGACGGCGATCAACGACGCTCAGCGCGCGGCCGTGAATCACCACGACCGCAGCTCGCTAGACCGCGCCAATAGGGCCGCCCTGAACGCATCGCAACAGGCCGGCAGATCACGTCCGGCGTGGCTGCCCTCGCGGAAGTTCATCGCCGCGGTGGTTGCCATCGGCGGCATGCAGCTGCTCGCCACGATGGACAGCACCGTCGCGATCGTCGCGCTGCCCAAGATCCAGAACGAGCTCAACTTGTCCGATGCGGGCCGCAGCTGGGTGATCACCGCCTACGTGCTCACATTCGGTGGCTTGATGCTGCTCGGCGGTCGGCTGGGTGACACCGTGGGGCGCAAGCGCACCTTCATCTCCGGTGTCGCACTGTTCACGATCGCCTCGATCCTGTGCGGGCTGGCCTGGAACGAGCCGACTCTCGTCGTCGCGCGGCTGCTGCAGGGCGTGGGCGCCGCGATCGCGTCGCCGACGGCGCTCGCGCTGATCGCGACGACGTTCCCGAAGGGCCCCGCCCGCAACGCCGCAACGGCGATCTTCGCCGCGATGACCGGCATCGGATCGGTCATGGGCCTGATGGTTGGCGGCGCCCTCACCGAGTGGTCGTGGCGGCTGGCGTTCCTGGTGAACGTACCGATCGGGCTGCTGATGGTGTACCTGGCGTACACCACCCTCGTCGAAACCCACCGGGAGCCGATGAAGCTCGACGCCACCGGCGCCGTTCTGGCCACGCTCGGCTGCACCGCGGCGGTGTTCGGTTTCTCGATGGGACCCGAACAAGGCTGGTCGTCGCCGCTGACGATCGGCTCCGGAATCGCGGCGGTCGTCTTTTTCATCGCGTTCGCCCTGGCCGAGCGCAAGGCCGACAACCCGCTCGTGCCATTCGACCTGTTCCGGGACCGCAACCGACTCGCGACGTTTACGGCGGTCTTCCTCGCCGGCGGTGTTCTGTTCACGCTGACGGTGCTGATCGGCCTCTACGTGCAGGACATCCTGGGCTACAGCGCGCTGCGGGCCGGGGTCGGCTTCATCCCGTTCGTGATCGCGCTGGGCGTCGGGCTGGGCCTGTCGTCGCATCTGGTCTCGCTGTTCCCGCCCCGCGCGCTGGTGATTTCGGGCGGCGTCCTGGTGCTCGGCGCGATGATCTACGGGTCGACTCTCAGCCGCGGCATCCCGTACTTCCCGGACCTGGTGATCCCGATCGTGGTCGGCGGCCTCGGCATCGGACTGATCGTCGTGCCGCTCACGGTGTCGGCGATCGCAGGCGTCGGTTTCGACCGGATCGGTCCCGTGTCGGCGATTGCGCTGATGGCGCAGAACCTGGGCGGGCCTGTCGTGCTGGCCATCGTCCAGGCCGTCATCACGTCGCGCACGCTGTATCTGGGCGGCACCACCGGCCCGGTCAAGAACATGAACGCCGCGCAGATACACGCGCTGGACCAGGGCTACACATACGGGCTGCTGTGGGTGGCCGGAGTGGCCGTGCTGGTCGGTGCCGCTGCGCTGCTGATCGGTTATTCGTCCGAAGAGGTCGCGCACGCGCAGGAAGTCAAGGACGCGCTGGACTCCGGAGAGATCTAGCTTCTCCGCACCATTCGGGCTGCTGCACGTCGAGCCCTGCCGTGACGCCGGCGCTCGGTAGGGTTGGCAACGATGTCTGCGGCGCGACGTACCCGGTGGTCGTCTCAGCCGCTCTCGTCCAGCGTCGTCGGGATCGCGATCGTCGCGATCACCGGCATGCAGCTGATGGCGACACTGGACGGCACGATCGTCATTGTCGCGCTACCCCGCATGCAGGTGGACCTGGACCTGTCGGACGCCGCGAAGAGCTGGGTGATCACCAGTTACGTGCTGACGTTCGGCGGCTTGCTGCTGCTCGGCGGGCGAGTCGGCGACGCGGTGGGTCACAAGCGCGCGTTCATCGGCGGCGTCACGGTCTTCACGGTGTCGTCCCTGGTGTGCGGACTCGCGTTCGACGACGGGATGCTCATCGCGTTTCGCGCCATCCAGGGCATCGGCGCAGCGATCGCCGCTCCCACCGGGCTGGCGCTGATCGCGTCGACGTACGCCGTCGGGCGGACCCGCAATCAGGCGATGGCGGTGTCGGCGGCGATGCAGGGGATCGGGTCGGTGCTCGGGCTGGTGCTCGGCGGTGCGTTCACGGTCATCTCGTGGCGCCTCGCGTTCCTGATCAACGTGCCGATCGGCATAGTGATCATCTGGATCGCCTTCCTGCAGCTGCGTGAATCCCACCGCGAGCGCCTCAAGTTGGACGTCATCGGCGCAGTGCTGGCGACGCTGGCGTGCACGATGGGTGTGCTGGTGTTCACCCAGGGGCCTCCGACGGGCTGGGTCAACCCGTGGGTGATCGGCGCGGGTGTGGCAACCGTCGTGTTGTTCGCTGGCTTCCTGCTCGAGGAGCGACGGGCCGAGAATCCCTTGGTTCCGTTGTCGTTGTTCGCCGACACCGATCGGGTGGCGACGTTCGTCTCGCTGTTTTTGGCCGGTGGGGTGATGCTGTCGCTGTCGGTGATGATCGGCTTGTACATCCAGATCGTGATGGGCTACACCGCGCTGCACGCGGGTATCTGCTTCATTCCGTTCGCGGTTGCCTTCGCGTTGGGCAACGTTTCAGCCGCGCGTGCCGCACCCACCATCGCGCCGCGCTGGCTGATCATCGGCGGGGGCATGTTCGTGCTGGGCGCGATGCTGTACGGCTACACGCTGACGCGCAATGTGCCGTACTTCCCGGACCTGTTCGTGCCTTTCATCGTCGGCGGGTTCGGCATCGGAATGATCTCGGTGATACTGCCGCTCTGCGCGGTCGCCGGTGTCGGCCCTCGCGAGATCGGACCGGTGGCCTCTATCACGCTGACAGTGCAAAACCTCGGCGGTCCAATGGTTTTGGTAGTGATTCAGGCAGTGCAGACGTCGCGGACGCTGTTCCTGGGTGGCACCACCGGCCCGGTCGCTAATATGTCGGCTGCCCAGCTCGACGCGCTCGACCACGGCTACACGTACTCGCTGGCATGGATCGCCGCGATCGCTTTACTCGTCGGCGTCAGTGCGCTCTGCATCCGGTTCTCCGCTCGCCAGATCGCGGCGGCCCAGTACACCCGCGAAGCCGTGGAAGCCGGCGAGCTCTAGGCTGTTCGGCTGTGATCACCCGCATGTCAGAGCTTTTCCTGCGTACCCTGCGCGAGGACCCCGCCGACGCCGAGGTGCCCAGCCACCGGCTGCTGATCCGCGCGGGGTATGTCCGGCCTGTGGGCCCCGGCCTTTATACGTGGCTGCCGCTGGGATTGCGGGTGCTGCGCAAGATCGAGCGAATCGTTCGCGAAGAGATGAATGCCATTGGCGGGCAGGAAATTCTGATTCCGGCGTTGCTGCCGCGCGCGCCGTACGAAACCACCAACCGCTGGACGGAGTACGGCGATGGGGTCTTCCGGCTCCAGGACCGTCGCAAAGCCGACTACATGCTCGGTCCTACGCACGAGGAACTCTTCACTCTCACGGTCAAGGGGGAGTACAGCTCGTACAAGAACTTCCCCCTGCTGCTGTACCAAATCCAGACGAAGTACCGCGACGAGGCTCGCCCGCGGGCGGGCATTCTGCGGGCCCGCGAGTTCGTCATGAAGGACTCGTACTCGTTCGACGTCGACGACGCCGGCCTCAAGGATCACTACCACGCGCATCGCGAGGCGTATCAGCGGATCTTCAACCGATTGCACGTGCGATACGTCATCGTCTCAGCGGTCTCAGGGGCTATGGGCGGCTCCGCCTCGGAGGAGTTTCTCGCCGAGAGTCCCATCGGGGAAGACACATTCGTGCGTTGCCCAGAGTCCGGGTATGCGGCCAACGTGGAAGCGGTGCTGACGGCCCGGCCGGATCCCGTGCCGTTCGACGGCCTGCCGGAGCCGACGGTGCACGACACCCCGGATACGCCGACGATCGCGACGCTGGTCGAGTGGGCGAACTCGGCGGGGGTGCTGGGCGGGCGCGAGGTCACTGCGGCGGACACGCTGAAGAACGTCGTGGTCAAGACCCGCCTGCCGGGTGGCGACTGGGAGCTCCTGGCGATCGGCGTGCCGGGGGATCGCGAGATCGACGACAAGAGGCTCGGCGCAGCCCTGGAACCGGCAGAGTACGCGCTGCTGGATGACGCCGACTTCAAGAAGCATCCCTTTTTGGTCAAGGGCTATATCGGACCAAAGGGATTGGCGGAGAACGGTGTTCGCTATTTGATCGATCCACGGATCGGCGACGGGACGAGCTGGATCACTGGCGCAGACTCGCCGGGCAAGCACGTCGTCGGCCTGATCGCGGGCCGGGACTTCGTCGCCGACGGGACGATCGAGGCCGCCGAGGTGCGCGACGGGGACCCCTCGCCCGACGGGGCCGGGCCACTGGTGTCGGCCCGCGGCATCGAGATCGGCCACATCTTTCAGCTCGGCCGCAAGTACACCGACGCCTTCTCTGTCGACGTGCTCGGTGAGGACGGCAAGCCACTTCGGCTCACGATGGGCTCCTACGGCGTCGGGGTGTCGAGGCTGGTCGCGGTGGTCGCCGAGCAGCACCACGACGAGATCGGCTTGCGGTGGCCGTCGTCCGTGTCGCCGTTCGACGTGCACGTGGTGATCGCGAACAAGGACACCGCGGCCCGTGACGGCGCCGGTGAGCTGGTCCGTGACCTGGACCGCATCGGTGTCGACGTGTTGTTCGACGATCGGCAGGCCGCGCCCGGCGTCAAGTTCAAGGACGCCGAGCTGCTTGGGGTGCCGTGGATCGTGGTTGTCGGAAGGGGCTGGGCCGACGGGGTAGTGGAGTTGCGCAACCGGTTCAGCGGGGAGACGCGCGAGGTTCCGGTCGGCGACGCGGCGACGGAGATCGCCACAGCGATCTCAGGATGACGGCTGCTCGCTGCCGCCGGGAAACGGCACCGTCAGTGGCCACTTGTTCAACACCTGGCGCCAACGTGCCGCGCGCACCGCGCACTGCGCCAGAGCGGTCACTGCGAATGTCCGATCCTGCGGCGACGTCGCCTGCTCCAGCGCGGCGCGCCAGGCCACGGCGTCGTCATCCTCCATGGTGACCGCGAGGGTCGCTGCGTCGATGTTGTTCTTCACCGACATCGGCAGCCGGTAGCCCACCGCGGCCACCGGCGCAGCCACCGATCGGGACGCCAGAATCGCGATCGCGGCTTCGCGTCGGCCCCGGTGTTCGTCGAGGGAGTCGGAGACCAGGTCGTTCTCCTCCGGGAACGAGTGCGCCGAGACCAGCCCGTAGCCGTAAATGGTCGCGTGTTCGGCGACGATCGCGTCGGCGAGCGCCTTGTCCGGCGCAGCGTTCGGCTGCTGGGCCGGAGGTGGCTGCGGAGCGGTCATCGGGCGGGCTCTTTCAGGACAAGGGAGAAGGTCGCCGACGCGGTGCAGGCCGCCGCGATGGAACCAAGCAGTCCCGCCCGATAGCCGGAGAGTTCCGCGGCCAGTTTGGTTGCACTGTCGGCTGATTCGCGCACCGCAGCGATCACGTCGGTGCGCGAGGGTGCTGGCAGCACCTCCGCCGACGGAGCCGCCGAAGACGTTGTAGACGCCACCGCCGTACCCCTCGCGCGGGTGATTTCGTCAGACAGCGCGCTGGCATGCATCTTGCGCTCATCGGCGACGACGTTCAGCAGCGGCGCGTAGAACGGTCCGGCGTCCATCGCGGCGGACCCGGCCAGCTGGCTGTCGCGGCGTGCCAGCTCGAGCTGGGCCACGAGTTCGTCGACCTTCGGCGGCTGCTTGGTGCCGCAGGCCGACGCGGTGGTGCCCAGTACCGCCAGCGTTGCCGTAGCAACGAGCACATGGCGCCGGCTCAACTGCGGGACGGCGTCGGGCATGCGCGACATATTGCCATCCGCGGCCGGCGGGGGCGTCGGCGTACCGACTCTCGGGGGTTAACTACGGGGCATCCACCGCGACGATGGGCTTGGTGGGTTCTCTGGCGCCGGGCGGGTCGGACGTCTCCGGCGCGACCTCCCCGGCCGGCATCACGATCGGCACGCTTGCCGAGCTCTTTGCGCCGCCTCCGCTGCTTGTGCCGTTGTCGGACTTCAAGAGATCGCCGGGCGGCCAGTCCAGATCTGTCGGCGGCCAGGCCGTGTTCTCGTCGGTCGACCCGTCGCCGTCGCTGGCGTCGCCCACATTGGTGACGTCGTTGTTGTTCGTGTTGCTGTTGCTGTTGTCAGCGCGCGCCGGGCCCGCAGTGCTCAGCGGGCCCACCACGACGACGACGGCGGTCAGGGCCGCGCACAGTCGCGTCTTCATAGCTTGAGGATGTCTCCGTAGGTGTTGACGCTGTCGCTCCCGTCGTCGGTGGTGATCTGCGTGTAGGCGAAGACCCGCAGCGACACCAGACCGGCACAGCCGTCGACCTTGATGTGCGCATCGTGGACGGTGACCTCACCCCTGCGTCCCTTGAGCGACAACTTCCCGAGCCCAAGGGTCTTGCTGTTGCCCGGCAGCAGGTTGATCGAACCGTTGATGCCCAGATCCGCATACGGGCCCAGGTCGGTGAGCAGGTTGCTGCCGGTGCTGACGCCGACGTCGCCGTTAACCCCGACGTTGCCGCCCTGGCTGAGGTCGAGCTGACAGCCCAGCTGTGCACCCATGAGCAAGGTGCCGGAGTCCACCGATACCGAGCCGCTGCCCTCGATCTTGGCCCGCGCCTTGGCGGAGACGAATGCTTCCTTGGTCAATGGTGTGGCGGCCATGTTGGGAACTGAATTGATGGTCATATCCGTGAGCTCGGCGCTGATCTGCCAGCCGTCGTCGGTGGCCGCGGTCTGGGTGACGTCGGCGACCGGAACAGGGTCGGCCGTCGCCACGCCGCAGCCGAGGAAGAGCGAAGTCACGACGACCACGGCGGAACGAAGCAACGTGCCCACAACACCGCCCTATTCAAGACTCGGTCTGGTCGCGGCAATGGTATTGACCGCCGCTGCGAATTACCTGGAAGGCTGCCCGTGACCCGGCGGCGCACGTGCTCGGAGGCGGACACGTCCGGATTTGCGGGGTCCGTCGAGGGGAATACGCCTGGTCGATCGGGGTCGGCAACCGAGCCGCCTGGCGTATCGTTGAACTTTGGCTCCAGTTGGGAGCTTTGGCCGGACAACTCAAGATGAGGAGCTCGCCGTGGCCACGGGGCTGCCGTCGCAGGAACAGGTGATCGGGCTACTCGGTGGTGAGTTCGCGCGCGCCGGCTATGAGATCGAGGACGTCGTCATCGATGCGGCGGCCCGGCCACCTCGCATCACCGTGATCGCCGACGGCGACCGACCGCTGGATCTCGACACCGTCGCCTCGCTGTCGCGGCAGGCTTCGGCCCTGCTGGACGACATGGACGACCGTGCCGCCGGCAGCGCCGCTTACGTACTCGAGGTCAGCTCTCCGGGGGTCGACCGGCCGCTCACCACCGAGAAGCACTTCCGGCGTGCGCACGCCCGGAAGGCGGAACTGACGCTGACGGACGGGTCGACGGTGACCGGGCGCGTCGGCGACATCCACGACGGGTCGCTCCGTCTGGTGGTCCGATCGAAACAGTCCAGCTGGGCGGTCCGCGAAGTTCCGATGGAGCAGATTGTCAGAGCGGTAGTGCAGGTGGAGTTCTCGTCACCCAATCCGCGGGAACTCGAACTTGCGCGCGGGGTGTCGACATGAACATCGACATGGCGGCATTGCACGCGATCGAGGTCGACAGGGGCATGTCGGTAGGCGAGCTGCTGGACACCATCAAGTCGGCACTGCTCACGGCCTACCGGCACACGGAAGGGCATTCCGCCGACGCGCGGATAGAGATCGACCGCAAGACCGGCGAGGTCACGGTCATCGCGCGCGAGACCGACGACGACGGCAATGTGCTCAGCGAGTGGGACCACACACCCGAGGGATTCGGCCGCGTGGCGGCCACCACCGCACGCCAGGTGATGCTGCAGCGGCTACGCGACGCGGAGAACGAAAAAACTTATGGTGAGTTCTCGGCGCGGGAAGGCGATATCGCCGCAGGGGTGATTCAGCGCGATGCCCGCGCGAATGCTCGCGGGCTGGTGGTCGTGCGGATGGGAAGTGAGACCAAAGGGTCCGAGGGGGTGATCCCGTCAGCTGAACAGGTTCCCGGTGAGCGCTACGAGCACGGCGACCGCATCCGCTGCTACGTGGTCGGGGTGAGCCGCGGCGCGCGCGAACCGTTGATCACCCTGTCGCGCACCCATCCGAATCTGGTCCGCAAGTTGTTCTCGCTGGAGGTGCCTGAGATCGCGGACGGCTCGGTGGAGATCGTCGCCGTCGCCCGCGAGGCAGGCCACCGGTCCAAGATCGCCGTGCGGTCCAGGGTGCCCGGCCTCAACGCCAAGGGCGCCTGCATCGGCCCGATGGGCCAGCGGGTGCGCAACGTCATGAGTGAACTCTCCGGCGAGAAGATCGACATCATCGATCACGACGAGGATCCGGCCCGGTTCGTCGCCAATGCGCTGTCGCCGGCGAAAGTGGTCTCGGTCTCGGTGGTCGACCCGAACGCGCGCGCCGCGCGGGTCGTCGTTCCCGACTTCCAGCTCTCGCTGGCCATCGGCAAGGAGGGGCAGAACGCCCGGCTCGCCGCGCGGCTGACGGGATGGCGGATCGACATCCGCAGCGACAACGAGGCGCCCCAGGGGCAACCCACGGCGTGATCGCGCCGGGTGGCCGGGAGCGTCGGAGCCTGTTCGGACGCCTGCGCCGTGTGACGTAGACTGAGCCGTGATCCAGCGTGAAACTTCGGCTTCCGGAGAGGCGCGTACCGCAACCTCGGGTTCAGACCTGGGGCCGGTGCGGACCTGCATCGGATGCCGGAAGCGAACACTGGCCGTCGAACTGCTTCGGGTGGTCGCGGTGTCGGACGGGAACGGCGGGTTCGCCGTGTCCGTTGATACAGGCGGTAATCTGCCGGGGCGGGGTGCCTGGTTGCATCCCGACCCGCAGTGTCTACACGTGGCGATTCGGCGGCGAGCTTTCGTGAGAGCGCTGCGCATCACCGGTTCACCGGACACCTCCGCGGCCGTCGAGCACATCACTGCGCTCGACGCCACGGCAACAGGACAGGTAGCGAAGAACATGAGCACACCGTGAAGTCCCGATGACCATGTGTCATAGCTAAACCCGGGGCGCGGCCACCACCGCTGTCCTCGAAGAGATGGAGAGGTAGTGGCAGGTAAGGCTCGCGTGCACGAGTTGGCAAAGGAACTCGGTGTCACCAGTAAGGAAGTACTCGCCCGACTGAATCAACAGGGCGAATTCGTGAAGTCTGCGTCCTCGACGGTCGAGGCCCCGGTCGCGCGACGTCTGCGCGAATCATTCGGGGGCGCAAAGCCCGCCCAGCCCGCGCGATCAGGCAATGGCAATGGCCAGGCCGCGAAGTCCGACAGCGCCGCAGCGATGACAGCAGCTGCGCCTGCGGCAAGCGCGCCGGCAACTGTGACGGCGGCCGCTCCGGCAGCCCCCGCGCCACCCGCGCCGCCGCCCCCCGCTGCTCCGGCCGCCCCGTCAGCGCGACCGGCTCCGGTGCCAGGGCCTCCTGTTGCCAAAGCGCCACCGGCGCCCGCACCCAGCCCGGCGCCTCCCGCGCCGGCCACGGGTCCGCGACCAGGTCCGGCGCCCAAGCCGGCGCCGCGCACCCCACGTGTCGGCAACAACCCCTTCTCCTCGGCGCAGCCCGTGGACCGGCCGATCCCGCGCCCGCAGGCACCGCGCCCGGGCATGCCTCGGCCCGGAGCCCGACCAGGCGCATCGCCCGGCAACATGCCTCCTCGACCCGGCGGACCCAGCGGCGGAGCCCGGCCAGGGGCGGCACGTCCCGGCGCAGGCGGTCGCGGCCCGGGTGGACCCGCAGGCGGACGCACCGGCGGTGGCGGCGGCGGTAATTACCGCGGCGGCGGCGGCCCCGGTGGCGGCGCCCCCGGCGGTGGTGGCGCGCCTGCTGGTGCCGGTTTCCGTGGCCGGCCTGGTGGTGGCGGCAGGCCCGGTCAGCGCGGGGGAGCGGCCGGCGCGTTCGGCCGTCCCGGCGGTGCACCGAAGCGCGGTCGCAAGAGCAAGCGGGCGAAACGCGCCGAGTACGAGAACATGCAGGCACCGGTCGTCGGTGGCGTCCGGTTGCCGCACGGCAATGGCGAGACCATCCGGCTGGCCCGCGGCGCGTCGCTGAGCGATTTCGCCGAGAAGATCGACGCCAACCCTGCCGCCCTGGTACAGGCGCTGTTCAACCTCGGCGAGATGGTCACCGCCACCCAGTCCGTCGGTGATGAAACCCTCGAACTGCTCGGTGGCGAGATGAACTACGTCGTGCAGGTCGTCTCCCCGGAGGACGAGGACCGCGAACTGCTCGAGTCGTTCGACCTGTCCTACGGCGAAGACGAGGGTGGCGAGGAAGATCTGCAGATCCGCCCGCCGGTGGTTACCGTGATGGGCCACGTCGATCACGGCAAGACTCGACTTCTGGACACCATCCGCCAGGCCAACGTGCGCGAGGGTGAGGCCGGCGGCATCACCCAGCACATCGGCGCCTACCAGGTGCTCACCGAGCTGGACGGCAACGAGCGGCTGATCACCTTCATCGACACCCCGGGCCACGAAGCGTTCACCGCGATGCGTGCCCGTGGCGCGAAGGCCACCGACATTGCCGTGCTGGTGGTGGCCGCCGACGACGGCGTGATGCCCCAGACGGTCGAGGCGATCAACCATGCGCAGGCGGCCGACGTGCCGATCGTGGTGGCGGTCAACAAAATCGACAAGGAGGGCGCAGACCCGCAGAAGATTCGCGGGCAGCTGACCGAATACGGTCTGGTCGCCGAGGATTTCGGCGGCGACACCATGTTCGTCGACATCTCGGCCAAGCAGGGCACCAACATCGAGCAGTTGCTCGAAGCGGTGCTGTTGACGGCCGACGCGGCGCTCGACCTCCGGGCGAACCCCGACATGGAGGCTCAGGGTGTCGCGATCGAGGCACACCTGGACCGTGGTCGCGGTCCGGTGGCCACCGTGCTGATCCAGCGCGGCACGTTGCGGGTGGGTGACTCGATCGTCGCCGGCGACGCGTACGGCCGTGTCCGTCGCATGGTCGACGAGCACGGTGAGGACGTCGAGGCGGCCCTGCCGTCGCGACCGGTCCAGGTCATCGGTTTCACATCGGTGCCGGGCGCGGGTGACAACCTGCTGGTCGTCGACGAGGACCGCATCGCGCGGCAGATCGCGGACCGCCGCAGCGCGCGGAAGCGTAACGCGCTGGCCGCTCGCAGCCGCAAGCGGATCAGCCTGGAAGACCTGGATTCGGCACTCAAGGAGACCAGCCAGCTCAACCTGATCCTCAAGGGCGACAACGCCGGTACCGTCGAGGCGCTCGAGGAGGCGCTGCTGGGCATCCAGGTCGACGACGAGGTGGAACTGCGTGTAATCGACCGAGGCGTCGGCGGCGTGACCGAGACCAACGTCAACCTGGCGTCGGCCTCGGACGCGATCATCATCGGGTTCAACGTTCGCGCGGAGGGCAAGGCCACCGAGCTGGCAAACCGTGAAGGTGTGGAGATCCGCTACTACTCGGTGATCTATCAGGCCATCGACGAGATCGAGAGCGCGCTCAAGGGCATGCTCAAGCCGATCTATGAAGAGAACGAGCTCGGCCGTGCCGAGGTGCGTGCGCTGTTCCGGTCGTCGAAGGTCGGCCTGATCGCGGGCTGCCTGGTCACCTCGGGCATCATCCGCCGCAACGCGAAGGCGCGGTTGCTGCGGGACAACGTGGTGGTGGCCGAGACCATGACCGTGCAGTCGCTGCGCCGGGAGAAGGATGACGTCACCGAGGTCCGCGACGGCTACGAGTGCGGCGTGACGCTGTCCTACTCCGATCTCAAAGAGGGCGACATCATCGAAACGTACGAGCTGGTCGAAAAAGAGCGGGTCTAGTGGTCATGAGCGGTTGCGCGAAGAGAAACAGTGGCCGATGAGCGCTTGCGCGAAGAGAAACAGTGCCTGATCCTGCTCGCGCGCGGCGGTTGGCCAAGCGGATCTCGACCATCGTCGCCTCGGCGATCGAATACGAGATCAAAGATCCGCGGCTTGCGGGGGTGACGATCACCGACGCGAAGGTGACCGCCGACCTGCACGACGCCACCCTGTACTACACGGTGATGGGCGCCTCGCTGGACGAGGAGCCCGACTACGCCGGTGCGGCGGCCGCGCTGGACGGGGCCAAAGGCGTGCTGCGCACGAAGGTGGGCGCGGGCACCGGCGTGAAGTTCACCCCGACGCTGGCGTTCGCGCGCGACACGGTGCCTGACGCTGCGAACCGGATGGAGGAACTGCTGGCGCGCGCGCGCCAAGCCGACGCCGAAGTCGCCAAGGTCAGGGAGGGCGCCAAACCTGCGGGCGACGCGCAGCCGTACCGTGTGGTAGGAGATAACCAAGACAACGCATCAGCCGAGAACATCGATGAACTTGGACAGTGATGACCGCGATCGACACGCCTGAGGCCAGGATTGGCACGCGCGTCGATGCGGAGGGCGCCGCGAAGGCGCTCGAGGCCGCCGGGACTGTCAGCATCATCTGTCACGTCCACCCCGACGCTGACAGCGTGGGTGCGGGACTGGCCTTGGCGCTCGTCCTGGACCGCGAGGGCGTCGACGTCCAGGTCAGCTTCGCCACGCCGGACCGACTGCCCGAGTCGCTGCGCACCCTCCCCGGATGCGAGCTCCTCGTGCCGCCGCGCGATCTGCGACGTGATGCCGACCTGGTCGTGACCGTCGACGCACCCAGCAAAAAGCGGCTGGGCACACTGGCCGAGGTCGCCGCGTCCGATCAAGAGTTGCTGGTGATCGATCACCACAAGTCAAACGGCTTGTTCGGCAGCCTCAATCTGGTTGATGCGAAAGCAGATTCGACGACGATGCTCGTCGCCAACCTCCTTGATGTCTGGGGCAAGGCAATCGATCGCGACGTGGCCACCTGCCTGTATGCCGGGTTGACCACCGACACCGGATCCTTCCGTTGGGCCAGTCCCGACGCCTTGCGGCTGGCCGCGCGGCTGGTCGAAGCCGGCGCGGACAACGCCGCCATCTCACGACAGCTGCTCGACACTCACCCCTTCGTCTGGTTGCCGATGCTGTCCCGGGTGTTGGCCACTGCGAAGTTGGTGCCGGACGCCGTGGGAGGGCGGGGGCTGGTCTACGTGATCGTCGGCCACGACGAATGGGTGAACAGCCGGTCGGAGGAAGTCGAAAGCATCGTCGACATCGTCCGGACCACGCACGAGGCGGAGATCGCCGCCGTGTTCAAGGAGATCCAACCGCGAAACTGGTCGGTCTCCATGCGGGCGAAGTCGCACGATCTCGCCGCCGTCGCAATGCGATTCGGCGGCGGGGGACATCAACTGGCGGCTGGTTACTCGGCCACTGGTTCGGCCGACGAGGTCGTGCGGGCGCTGCACTCCGTCCTCGGCTGAGCCGGATGACGTTGCTCGCCGACCTCCGCGACCGGCGGCTGTCCGTCGTCGGCGTCGTCGTGGCGGTGGTGTGCGCCGTGACAGCCTCTGCGCTCTTGGCGCTTTCGACTGTGGTGCCCTACGACTTTCTGGTCTACCGGGGCGCCGGCTACGCGCTGCTCCATGGAATCAGCCTGTATGGCAAGGACTTTCCTGCAGAACTGCCGTTCACCTACCCGCCGTTCGCGTCATGGCCGTTCGTTGTGCTGCAGGTTGCGCCGTGGCGAATCATGTGGTGGCTGTGGACCTTTGCGACGATCCTAGGACTGGCGTGGGTAATCGTCAGGTCGTTCGACGGCGTCTTGCCCGCGCAATTGTGGCGGCGCGCACTGGCGATCTCTGCACTTCTGATCGCCTTCACCGCAACGTCCCCGGTGATGGACCATGTGGGCTACGGCCAGGTGAACGCCTTCCTGATGGTCGCATGCCTCGCCGACCTGCTCGACGTGCGGCCGAAGTGGCTGCCCGGCGGGGTGCTCATCGGGCTGGCTGCGGCAGTCAAACTCGTGCCTGCCCTCTTCATCATCTATCTGCTGGTCACCCGGCGGCCGAAGGCGGCTGCGATTGCCACCCTTGCCGCGACGGGGGCCACACTGGCCGCTTTCGTTGCGTCGCCGACGGATTCGCGGCTGTTCTTCGGTCAGATGCTGTGGAGCCTGGATGCGCGAGTCGGGCTCAACAACAACGCCTCAATCGGCAACCAGTCCCTGAAGGGGGCGATGTTGCGCCTTCTCTCCACCGGCGAAACACGTGTCGTGTGGCTGGCCGTAGCGGCGGTCGGCGTTGTCATCGGGATGTGGGCGGCGCATCGTGCGTGGAAGCGGGGTGGGGAACTCGCCGGCGCCGCCGTGACCGGACTGACCGCCGGTCTCGTGTCACCCGTCACCTGGCCCCATTATCTGGTGTGGCTCATCCCCGCCATCGGCGTTCTCGTCGGCGATGGCAGGCGCTGGCGATGGGTGTGCGGCGGTGTCGCCGTTTGGCTCCTGACGGTGGCCAGAAGCCCCCGGATCGGTCAGATCGTGGTCGACGCCCACCCGAGCGGTCTGCTGTTCGTCCTCGGTGAAGCGTTGCGCAGCAGCTACGTTCTGATGTGCGTGGTGCTCATCGGGGCCTTGGCGGCCCGCCCCGCCGACCGGTCACCCCCGTAGACGTGTCGTCGTCGCCTGTGGTCGGCGGGCGCCGGATCGCAGCGCTGGCACTACCCGCGCTCGGCGTCCTTGCCGCCGAACCGCTGTATCTGCTCTTCGATCTCGCGGTCGTGGGGCGTCTGGGGGCTGTCGCGCTCGCCGGCTTGGCGATCGGCGGACTGGTGCTCGGTCTCGTCGGATCGCAGGGGACATTCCTGTCCTACGGCACCACCGCCAGAGCGGCACGCTTCTACGGAGCGGGTGCCCGAAGGTCGGCGGTCGGCGAGGGCGTGCAGGCCACGTGGCTGGCGGTAATCCTCGGCGCAGTCATTGTCGTCGTCGTTGAAGCCGTTGCCGCGCCGCTGGTCTGGGCCATCGCCCCTCGCGGTGAGATCGCCGACGAGGCGTTGCCTTGGCTGCGAATAGCGATCGCTGCCGCGCCCGCCATCCTGATTTCGCTCGCCGGTAACGGCTGGATGCGCGGCGTCCAAGACACCTTTAGGCCGCTGAGATTCGTCGTGACCGGGTTTGGGATTTCCGCGGTGCTGTGTCCACTCCTCGTCTACGGGTGGCTGTCGATGCCGCGCCTCGGGTTGCCCGGTTCTGCAGTCGCCAACGTGGTGGGGCAGTGGATTGCCGCACTGCTGTTCCTCGGCGCCTTGATCATCGAGCGGGTTCCGCTGCGCGTTCATCCTCGGGTCCTGCGGACGCAGTTGGCGCTCGGCAGGGACCTGGTCGTCCGTAGCCTGGCCTTCCAGGTGTGCTTCGTGTCCGCGGCCGCCGTCGCGGCACGATTCGGGGCGGCCGCTGTTGCCGCCCACCAGGTAGTTCTGCAACTTTGGAATTTTCTTGCGCTCGTGCTGGATTCACTCGCGATCGCCGCCCAGTCACTGGTCGGGGCCGCGCTCGGGGCGGGAAGCGCCGATCACGCGAAGTCGGTGGCGTGGCGTGTGACGGCTTACTCCGCGGCGGTGGCCGTGGTGTTGGCCACGGCGCTGGCGGTGGGTGCGTCGGTGTTGCCTGCGTTATTCACGAACGACCGTGACGTGCTGGCGGCGGTGGGCGTGCCGTGGTGGTTTCTCGTTGCCCAGTTACCGGTTGCCGGCGTGGTTTTCGGGCTGGACGGCGTGCTGTTGGGCGCAGGCGACGCGAGATTCATGCGCAACGCGACGGTCGTCAGCGCACTCGTCGGCTTTCTGCCGCTGACCTGGCTGTCGCTCGGATTCGACTGGGGACTGGCGGGTATCTGGTCGGGGTTGTCAGCATTCATGGTGCTGCGGCTGATGTTCGTCGGCTGGCGCGCGTTCTCTGGGCGGTGGGCGATCACGGGTGCCGGATGAACATCATTTCCACTGCTCGTAGCAGTTCTTCTCGTCGCCGAGCACGCCGGTGCGGAAGGCGTTGACACGCGCGAATCCCGAAGGTGCGAGCAGCGGCAGGCGAAAGCGTCGCCGATCTCTCCCCGCGGCGCTAGCGGATCTGCGCCCGTCCGCGCTGGATCACCGCTTCGCGGTTGGCGGCGATGTCGTTGCTGCTGGCGTGGTCGCGGATCCACTCGGCCGCGGAGAGTTGTTCGATGCGGAAACTCGCGTGGTTCTGCGCGTCGTCGATGCGGTGATACGACGCGAGCAGGGCCTGCACGGCGGCATGGTTGTTGCCGACGATCGACGCCGCGACGGACCGCGCGGTGTCCATCAGCTCGTCGTGCGGCACCACCTCGGTGACCAGCCCGACGCGGAGGGCGTCATGCGCGCCGAGGTAGTCGCCGGTAAGACTCATGCGGTGGGCCAGCCCACGGCCCACGGCCTGCGGCAGCCGCACCGACATACCCCAACTCGGTAGCAACCCGACGCGGGCGTGGGTGTCGGCGAAGCGGGCGTTCTCCGATGCGATGAGGATGTCGCAGCACAGCGCCAGCTCGAACCCGCCCGTCACCGTCACACCGTTGATCGCGCCGATCACCGGTGTGGTCATCGACGGCCACGCCGGTGACAGGTCAGGGATGCCGGCGGAACCGTTGATTCCGGTGCCGATCTCCTTCAGGTCAATACCGGCGCAAAACGCCGGATCGGTGCCGGTGAGGATGACCACGTCGACGTCAGGGTCGGCGTCTGCGTTGCGTAGTGCGGGAAACAGCTTGTCCCGCAGTTCCG
>JAVHWG010000542.1:0-4075 GCA_032159965.1 Mycobacterium sp. | reverse complement strand
CGATCGGCTCGGTGGCAAGGTGCGGAACCAGCACCAGCGCGACCCCGCCGATCTTCGCGGCCAATTCTTCGAGCACCACCTGCTGCTCGGCGATTCGCTCCGCGTACCAGCCGAACGCCGGGTGGTCGGGCAGATTCTGATACTCATACGAATCGTCTTTGAGAAGAACCTGATTCACGATGAGTTCCTCGACCTGCACTCCCATCAAGGACAGCGACCCGAGCGTGCGCACGGCTTCCGCGGCAACCACGCGTTCGGCGGTCAGCACCAGGTGCGCTCCGACGCGCGACCCGTCCGTCAGCAATGCGTTGAGGTCGTCGAGCCCCGCCGTGATGGATTCCAGCGCCTCGACGATCGCCGCCGACGCGGCGTTCTCCGCGGCGACGGACAGCCTGCGGTGCCTCGGCCACGTCCGCTCCAGGTACAGGCCGAACGTGGCGGGCAATGTCAGCATTCGCAGCGCGTCGGCAGTCGATGCGCAGTCGACGACCACGTGATCCCAATTCCCTGACGCGGCGAGTTCGCCCACCTCGTGCAACCCGAGCACCTCCTGAACCCCGGGCAGTGCCGAGAGTTCTTGCGGTGCAATATCTCCCAAGTCCGACTCGGGGAACCGCTGGGCGATCGGCGCAGCGACCTGACGCCACCGGGTCTCGAGCAGCGCCAAGGTGTCCAGTGCCAACGCATCGAGGAAGCCGCCGCTGGTGTCGACGTCGTCTTCGAGGATCCGGGTGACGCCACGCTCCCCGGTGGGCGTCACCGGCGTCCCCAACACGTCGCCGAGCGAGTGTGCCTGGTCGGTGGAGATCACCAGCACCCGGAAACCGGCCCGCGCATCGCTGACGGCGGTGGCAGCAGCCAGCGTCGACTTGCCTACCCCACCCTTGCCGACGAAGAGACTGACTCGCAGGGCAGCAGACTGCGTGGCCTCGCCCTCACTCACTCAGCCTCGACTCGCTTCTTCAGATCCTTCAACGCGGTGTCGGTCAACCTACGCTCGGCTTTGCGCTTGAGCAATCCGATCATCGGGATCAGCAGGTCGACCGAGAGCTCGTAGGTGACCTCGGTACCAGATCCCTTCGGAGACAGGTGATATGCCCCGTTCAGTGCGCGCAGCAATGAACTCGACACCAGGTGCCATCGCACCGACTTGTGGTCGGGCGGCCAGTCATAGGACAACACCATGGTGTCCTTGAGCACTGTCGCGTCCAGCAGGAGCCGAGCTGTCTTGGGATAGCCGTCGGCATCGGACTCGAGGACTTCGGTCTCCTTGTACTCGGAGACCCACTCTGGATACGAGCCGATGTCGGCAATCACATCCATCACTGTCTCGGGGTCCGCATCGATATATATGGTTTGCGCAGTCGTGTCCGCCACGTCAGGAGACGGTACCCGGTGAGACCGGCACTGAACCCCCGAGCGTTCGGCCGGCTTCCAGCTCCGCCTTGACCTCGAACGCCATCCGTTTGCCCGCGACGCGGCGCTGGTGGGTCATCTTGGCCAGATTCATGCGTGCCAGCTGCCACGCAGCCACTCCGGCCGGCTCGGCGTGCAGGAAATAGTTCAGGATCACTCCGTCGAGCATCGGTTCCAGCCAGACCTCCATGGTCCCGGTCAGCGCGCCGGCCACCGTCCAGCGGATTCCCTTGTCGGCGCGGTCCTCGACCACCTCCAACAGCAGGTCGGGCCACCACCGGCGCCAGCTCGCGGGTGTGGCGACCGCGTGGCCGACGGCGGCCGGCGGCGCGGCCACGAACGTCTGGTCGGCGACCTGGATGCTGTACATGGCCTAACAGCATCCCATGACGGATGATGCGGCAGTGTCTTGCGTCAGACGTGCCGTCGGCATGTTCCTCGCGGTGGCGATCGGCGCCTCAGGGGCAGGTGCCGCGCACGCCGACGGGCCAACTGATCCCGACGCGCTGTGGAAAATCGTGCACGGTCAGTGCGTGCCCGACGACGTGCGGAATCACGATCCTGCCCCGTGCGCCGACGTCGAGCTGGCCGCCGGACAGCCGCGCGGTTACGCCGTGCTCAAGGACATCGTCGGCGCCACGCAGTACCTGCTGATTCCGACCGCACCGATCGCTGGCATTGAAAGCCCGGAACTGCTGCAGCCCGGTGCCACCAACTACTTCGCGGCGGCGTGGCGCTCCCGCACGTTCGTCGAGCAACGCGCCGGCCGGGTGCTGCCGCGGGACTGGGTGAGCCTCGCGATCAACTCGGCGACGGGGCGGACGCAGAACCAGTTGCATATCCACATCGATTGTGTGCGTGAGGATGTGCGCCAGGCGCTGAGCGAGCACGCGAGCGAGCTGGGTGCTTCGTGGGCGCCGTTCCCGGTGCCGCTTACCGGCCACCGCTACAGCGCGGTGTCGGTACAGGGCGATGACCTGGACGGATTGGACCCGCTCACAATGCTTGCCGACGGGCTGGCGGGGGCACGAGCGGACATGGGCAGTGAAACGCTGGTGGTGGTGGGCATGGGTGAAGGTGGGGTCGGTGCCGACGGACGACCGGGCTTCGTCATCCTGGCGGGCCGTGCCGATCCCGCCGCCGGGAATCTTGGGACCGGTGAGGAGTTGCAGGACCATTCCTGCGCCCTCCTCGATCGATAGCCACGCGTTCGATCGCTAGGCTGGCTGGGTGAAAGAGTTGAGCGCTCCGGCGACCTTCACCGTCGCCGAACACGACAGCGTCGTTCATGCCGTCTTCGCCCATGAACGGGACGATCCGGACCATCCGATTTTTCAGCGTCTGGTCGACGGCAGCTGGTCCGACGTGACATGTGCCGAAGCGGCGGCACAGATTCGTTCGGCCGCTTTGGGTTTGATCGCCGAAGGGGTCCAGCCGAAGGACCGCGTATCGATCTTCTCGGCCACCCGCTATGAGTGGGCGATCCTCGACTACGCGATCCTGTCGATCGGGGCAGTCACCGTGCCGATCTACGAGACGTCGTCGGCGGAGCAGGTGCGGTGGGTGCTGCAGGACTCCGCCGCGGTGCTGGCGTTCGCCGAGTCCGATGCGCACGGCGAGAAAGTCGACCAGCTGCTGGGCGATCTGCCCAGCCTGCGCAAGGTGTTTCGGATCGACGGCGCCGACACACCCGCCCTGGACGCGCTGGCCGAGGCCGGCAAGTCCGTCGACCGGTCAGAACTCGACGCGCGGCTGTCGGCGATCCAATCCTCCGACCCGGCCACGCTCATCTACACGTCGGGGACCACCGGCCGCCCGAAGGGCTGCCAGTTGACCCACGCCAACTTCGTCTCCGAAACCCGTGGCGCCAAGGATGCGTTCCCGACGCTGCTCGACGAGAACCAGCGCATGCTGGTGTTCCTGCCGTTGGCGCATGTGTTGTCGCGGGCGATCTCGATCGCCGCGGTCGAGAACAAGGTGACGGTCGGCTACACCAGCGACATCAAGAACCTGGTGCAGCTGTTCGGAGTGTTCAAGCCGACGCTGGTGGTGTCGGTGCCCCGGGTGTTCGAGAAGGTCTACAACACCGCCGAACAGAACGCGCGCAGCGGCGGCAAGGACCGGATCTTCCAGATGGCCGCCGACACCGCGATCGAGTGGAGCAAGGCCGTCGAATCCCGCGGACCCGGAATCGTGCTGCGGGCCAAGCGTGCGATCTTCGACCGGTTGGTGTACGGCAAGCTGCGCGCGGCGCTGGGCGGCGACTGCCGGGCCGCCATCTCCGGCGGCGCGCCGCTGGGGGCGCGACTCGGGCACTTCTACCGCGGTGTCGGGCTGACCATCTACGAGGGCTACGGGCTCACCGAGACAAGTGCGGCGATCACCGTCAACCGGGTCGACGACGTCAGAGTCGGCTCGGTAGGAAAGTTGTTGCCGGGCAACAGCATGCGAGTCGCAGACGACAACGAGTTGCTGGTCAAGGGCGGCGTGGTATTCAGCGGGTACTGGAAGAACGAGCAGGCCACCGCAGAAGCCATCGTCGACGGTTGGTTCCACACCGGCGACCTCGGCGCGATCGACGACGACGGGTTCCTCACGATCGTCGGCCGCAAAAAGGAGATCATCGTGACGGCCGGCGGCAAGAACGTCGCACCGGCGG
>JAVHWG010000509.1:0-3110 GCA_032159965.1 Mycobacterium sp. | reverse complement strand
CCAGCCGGATCGAAGGGGTCGTCGCGCAGGCGGCCGCGGTGCTCGTCGGGGCGGTACTGGTCCCGGTGGTGGCCAGCTACGGCCCACGCGAACTGGGCTTCATCCTGCGGGAGTCGCGGGCTCGGCTGCTGGTGACGCCGGACCGGTGGGGTCGGCGGGACTACCTCGCCGATCTGCACCGCGTCGGCCGCTGCCCCGAGCTGTCATCGGTGGCCGTCATCGGGGACTGCGTACCGCACGGATACCTCGACTGGGCGCAGCTGGTGGACGGCAGCGAACCGTTGTCCACGCAGACAGCCGCCGCGCCGGACGACGTCTGCCTGCTGGTCTACACCTCGGGCACGACCGGGCAGCCCAAGGGAGTGCAGCACACCCACGCCACCCTGCTCGCAGAGCTGCGCACGCGCCTGACCGGCGTCGCGACCGACAGCGTCATCCTCGCGGCGTTCCCGTCCGGCCACGTCGCCGGCACCCTGGGGCTGTTGCGCATGCTGCTCCAGGGAATCCCGCACGTGGTGCTGGACAGCTGGGATGCCGCGACGGCGGCGCGGCTCATCAACGAGCATGGCGTCACCGCAACGGGCGGAACGCCGTTCTTCCTGACGACGCTGCTGGACCTCGCCGGAGAGGTCGACCTCTCCAGTCTGCGTGAGTACGGAGTCGGCGGTGCCAGCGTGCCGCCGAGCGTGATCGAGCGGGCTCACCAGCACGGAATCATGGCCTTCCGCGCCTACGGTTCCAGCGAGCATCCCTCGATCAGCGGGGGCTCGTCGGAGGATGCCCTGGACAAGCGGGCGCACACCGATGGCCGGCTTCTCGACGGCGTCGCGGTCCGGATCGTGGATGACACTCTGCAGGACCTACCTGCGGGCCGCCCCGGCGAGATCCTCAGTCGCGGCCCGGAATTGTTTGCGGGGTACCGTGATTCGGCACTGGACGCCGATGCGTTCCTGCCCGGCCGGTGGTTTCGCACAGGTGACATCGGCGTGCTCGACCCCGACGGCTACCTCACCATCACCGACCGTCGAAAAGACCTCATCATCCGGGGCGGGGAGAACCTGTCCTCGAAGTTGATCGAGGACATCCTGGCCGAACACGAGGCGGTGGCCGAAGCCGCTGTCGTGGCGGCACCAGACCCTCTTTACGGAGAACGGGTCTGCGCCTTCGTGGTGCTGCGGCCCGCAGCCACATTGTCGCTCAACGGCATTCGTGCGTATTTCTCGGTCGCCGGGACCACGCGGCAGCTGACCCCGGAACGCCTCGAGATCGTCGATGACCTACCTCGGACGGCCACCGGCAAGGTGCGCAAGGATGAACTCCGAAAACGCCTCAGCTCCAAGCGATGGACTTGAGTTCGGTGAACTCCTCGATCCCGTGGTGGCCCCATTCTCGGCCTACCCCGCTCTGCTTGAATCCGCCGAAGACGCCGGTGATACCCACGCCGTTGGGCTGTTCGGCTGACCAACCGGGACCGGAGGTGCCCAAAGTCTCGGCGTTGATGGTGGGCGACCCCACCGTCTGCACCATGACGTTGCCGGCCCGGAGTTGGCGCGCGACATTGAAGCCGCGCGCCGTATTGCCGGCAACGACGCCACCGCCAAGTCCATAGATCGAATCGTTCGCGATGCGGATCGCCTCGGCTTCGGTCTTGTAGGTGATGACGGTGAGCACCGGTCCGAAGATCTCCTCCTGGGCGATGCGCATGTCGTTGCGCGCGTTGATGAATAGCGTCGGTTCGTAGAAGAAGCCCTTCGTCAGATGTTCGGGACGTTTGCCGCCGAAGAGGAGTTCGGCGCCCTCGTCGATCCCTGACTGCACGTACCCCTCGACACGAGCGCGCTGCTGCTCGCGGATCAGCGGTCCGATCAGCGTGTCGGGCTCTCGGGGGTCGCCGACCTTGAGCGACGCTGCGGATTTCTTGGCACCCTCGACGTAGGCGTCGAGTAGGTGCTCGGGCAGCAGCAGTCTGGTCTGGATCGCACATCCCTGCCCGGCGTGAATCATCGAGGTAATGATCCCCATCGCGGCGACGTGTTCTTCGGAGACGTCGTCCAAGACGATCGACGCGCTCTTGCCGCCGAGCTCGAGTTGCAGACGCTTGACCGTGGGGGCAGCGGCCGCCATGATCGCCCGCCCGGTCGCCGTGGAGCCGGTGAACGTCACCATGTCAACCAAGGGGTGGGTGGTCAGCTCCTCACCGACCTCAGGTCCGCCGGCGATGACGTTCAGCACGCCGGGCGGAAGTTCGGCGTCCTGAGCCGCTTTGGCGATTTCGAAGGCGTCCAGCGGGGTCCACTGATGTGGTTTGAGCACCACCGTGCAGCCGGCTGCCAATGCCGGGAGCACTTTGACGATGTTGAGAAAGAACGGGAAGTTGAACGGGGTGATGGCGGCCACCACGCCCACCGGTTCTCGAACTACGGCGTTTCCGGCCATTCCAGTCGGGCCGCCGGCCGGCGGAGACACCTCCGTCCAGCGCACCGAAAGCTCCATGGCCTCGGCGATCCATTCGGCGATGTCGATGGTGCCCCGCACCTGAATGATGTCGGCGAGGAAGCCGACCGACCCCGACTCGGCCATCACCAGTTTCTTGAGTACGTCGTGGCGCTCATCGAGGATGGCGGCGAATCGACGCAGCACCGTCGCCCGTTCTCGGGGCGACGTCCGTGGCCAGGGCCCGTCGTCGAATGCCCGCCGGGCCGCCGCGACCGCCGCGTGGGTGGCCTTGAGGCCCGCGTCGGGGACCGAGCCGATGACCTCCTCGGTGGCCGGGTCGATGACCTCTATGACGCCCACCACGTCGTCCGCCGTCCAAGCACCGTCGATGAACATCTTGTCGTAGTCCCACCGGTCACTCACCGCGCACTACCTCCAGCTCGAAAGAAATTCGATCGCCGCTGCACTGGCCGTGGGGCCTAGTGCAGCGGAGTTGATCGTGTCGTGTCACGCTAGCAGCCCATTCTCTTGAAGAGAATGACATGTTTTTATTTCGGCACCTGCTATACCGTCATGAAGGCAGACATCATCTTCGCACCCAACTTGTTCGGAGGACTCATGGAAGACGTACTGGGATACGCGGGACGCCATGTGGTGGTCACCGGCGCCGCCTC
>JAVHWG010000481.1:0-2686 GCA_032159965.1 Mycobacterium sp. | reverse complement strand
CCCGGATCATCGCCGAGGAGGCGCTGCGCCGCGGCATCCGGGTGGAGGTCACCGACGCCGAGTGGGGCGAGCTGCGGCTGTCGATGGGCGGCCGCTCGGTGCTCACCCGCGAGTCGCTGTCGGAGTTCACCTCCGCCGTCGCGATGAGCCGCTGCGACGACAAGCGCCGGACCCGTCGGGCAGCTGTCGAAGCGGGCGTCACGGTCCCCAAGGGACGGCTTGCGACATTCGACGAGGACGATCACGCGTTCCTCGAGGAGGTGGGCGATGTCGTCGTCAAGCCCACCCGCGGCGAGCAGGGCAAGGGCATCACCGTCGGTGTCGACGGTCGCGACGAACTCGACGCGGCCCTGACCAGAGCACGCGAGCACAACCCCGAGGTGCTCATCGAACAGCGCGCGCAGGGCGACGATCTACGGCTGGTGGTGATCGACGGCGCGGTCGTCGCCGCCGCGATTCGGCGGCCGGCCGAGATCATCGGCACCGGGCAGCACAATGTGCGCGATTTGATCGAGGCCGAGAGCCGGCGTCGGTCCGCTGCCACCGGCGGGGAGTCGCGCATCCCTCTCGACGCCGTGACCGAGAGCACCGTCCGCGAGGCCGGCTGGTCCTACGACGACGTGCTTCCGGACGGGAAACGGCTGCGCGTACGGCGCACGGCGAACCTGCATCAAGGCGGCACAATCCACGACGTCACCGCGGAGGTGAATGCGGAGCTGTGCCGGGTGGCGGTGAGGATGGCCGACGCGTTGGGCATCCCGGTGACCGGTATCGACCTGATGGTGCCCGACGTGACCAAGGACGAGTACGTGTTCATCGAAGCCAACGAGCGTCCAGGGCTGGCCAATCATGAACCACAGCCCACCGCCGCGGCGTTCATCGACTATCTGTTCCCCGGCCATCCCCGCCTGCCACAAGCATGGACGCCCGAGCCGCCGCAGCCGTAGCCTCACCAGGTGCTGGTGCGTAACACGATCTCGGCGGCCAGCTGTGCGGTCGACTCTTGCGCGTTGCGTCGGCCCAGCAACTCCACCAGGCGGAAGTCGCCGTAGACGAACCGCTGACTCGCTCTTGCGACGGCACGCGCCGCCGGCGTGCTGACGAGCGCGGTCGTGTTGATCTCCACCGGCGGGCAATGCTCGTCGCGTATCACTCCGGTCATGTCGGCGACGCAGGGATGACCCCGGTCGATGACCACGAGGCCGATGAAGCGGTCCAGCCTGCTCGCCGCCAGTTCCCACGCGATCTCGCCACCGACGCGGTCGCCCACCAACAAGGCCCATTTGATTCCGAGCGAGTCGATGATGCCCACTACCGATTTGGGGGTGAGCCTGCTGTCGGGTGAGATCACGACGGTGCGCAGCGAGGCGGTGTGCAGGCGCTGACAGACGGCGTCGTAAGCGGCAGGCGCGTGGTGCGCCGCGCCGAGCATGACGACTACAGGCCCCTTCTCAGGACCTGACACGTTGACTGGCACCGGAAAACCGTCGACGGTGACCATCGTCGAAGGCACTTCACGGACGGTACAGCGCCGGGCTGCGACCCGGGCCATTTTGACCGCTCTCGCAGGAGATGTTCAGTTCGCCGCGGACTGGATGCGCTGCGCTTGTTGATCGACGATCTCAGTGAACGTCTGCGGCAGTGTTGCTTTGGGGAGTGACTGTTGTCCGGCACCCAGTTGTCCTGTCGGAAAGGCGATTCCGAATACTCCCATGCGTCCGATGTTCACGAACGCCATGAACACGTTGCTGTCTGTGCCTGCCAGTCGCATGGTCTGCCGGTAAACCAACTGATCCGGTCTTGACGACGGTAACTCGGTGGTGGTGATCGGAATCGGCGCGGAGTCGCGGTCGAAATAAGTGTTGAAGCTGTGGCAGCGGTTGGCTTCGGCCGACAGTTCCCCGAGATTCAGAGGCGATGTGAGCACGGTGATCACGATCCGCGCGCCGTCGTAGATGAGGTTGTACTTCGCGGCGCTGCCGGGTCCGCGCTCGGAGTACGCGCCGATCACGTCGGTCAGACCGTTGGAGCAATTCTGTGGCACCGACAGCATCGCCGGCGGCCCGCCAGCGTTGTCGGGCTGACCTGGCTTCTCGACGATCCGTCCGTACTCGACACCCGGGGGGAAGTCGGCCTTGGTGAGCAGCACCTTCTCGAGCGTGGCCCCGACCCACGTCGGGGTGCCGGCGATGGGCGTCGCGCAGCCGGCGGCGATTAGCACGGCGGCGGCGATCAGGACTGCTGGATGGCGCACGCTGTCAGGTTACTGAGCGAGCCGACTGACGACGAACGGTCGATCAGGTGGGCCGCTGTCCAGCAACGTCCACAGCGCGTCGAGGTCCAGGTGGGCGGCGAGCAGATCGGCCACCGTGTCCAGCTGCGCATCGCGCCGGGCGACGACGTCGACGTCCTCGGCGACGACGAACCCGCCCCGGCCCGCGGCAAGCGCGGACTCCGTGAGCCAGTCCCGCCGGAACTCGTCGTTATCGAAGAGGCCGTGCCAGTGCGTCCCGTAGACCGCGCCGCGGCGGATGCCGATGTCCGCCCAGTTGTCTTCGGCGGATCTGCGGACCTGCCCGTGGTGAATCTCATACCCGCCGAGCGGCTCGGCGCAGCGCCGCAGTGTCTTCTGTTCGCTGAATTCGATGTCGGCGTCCAACAGGCCCAATCCGTCGACGACGCCGGC
>JAVHWG010000478.1:0-22882 GCA_032159965.1 Mycobacterium sp. | reverse complement strand
GCCCCATCAGGTGGGTCGACACCGGAAGACCGTGGCGCGCAGCGGCTTCGTAGAGCGGATCGAAGTGAGGGCTACCGAACGGAATCCCCCGGGTCTGCGGGGTCATCAGCACCTGTGCCATGTACGGATGACCCGCCCAGCGCTCGATTTCGCGCGCAGCCTGTTCTGGCACCTGCGAGCTGACGCTGATCGATCCGCGCCAGCGTCCGTGCCAGTTGTTCTCGCCCAGCCACACATCGGCCAGCCAGTCGTTGTGGGTGGCCTTCAGAACATGCTCGGCCTCCGGCAGCTGTGCGTCGCACATCGGCTCCAGCGACGCGATGCTCACACCGGCGTCGACGAGCAGCTGCTTGGCGGCGAAGTCCGGATCGCTGCCCGCCACACCACCGTTGGGGGGCGCGGCGTCGACCCGAAGCGACCACGTCTTGTACGAGTCCGGCGTGTCATAGAAGAACGACGCCGGGGACACCGTGTGGCCCGTTCGCCAGAGTTTGTCCTTCCACTCCGCGGGTGCATACGACTTGAGTACCTCGCCCGAGACCGGCAACGGGTGGACGTCCGTGTCGACGATCGTCACCTCGACGTCCTGCGACTCGACGTTCGCCTCGCGGGTCTCCGTCACCGTCATCGCACACTCCCTTCGACTTCCAGCGCCAGGCCGTAGAGCTCACTAGCGTTGCGCCACAACACCTTTTGCTGCTGCTCTTCGCTGAGTCCCGCCGCAACGTCGTCGGGCCGCGTCGTCGACCAGTGCGGGTAGCCCGAGCCGTACATCAGCAGGTCGGCCTTGTCCGTGAAGTTCAGCCACCGTTCGGACTGCGCCGGATCGGTGGGCCCGTCGAACGCCGACGAGCAGTACCGGACGTGGTCGCGCAGATATTCACTCGGATACCGGTCGACCCACGGTGTCTGATCGCGCATCGAGACCCAGAAGGTGTCCAACCTCCACATCAGCGGCGTGAGGACGTCGTAGCCGCCGTCGGCGAACACGAATCGTAGACCGGGATGGCGTCCGAAAGTCCCCTCGATGATCAGCGTCGCCAGATGGACGAACGAGTTCAACGGCATGAAGGCCGCGTAGCCCGGATAGGTGTACGCGTGCCCGGCGAAGGTGGGCGCATAGTCGACGCCGTTGCCGCCGTTGATGTGCACTGCGACCGGAAGGTTGTGCGCCTCGGCGGCCTCCCAGATCGGCTCGAACACCGGCTTGCCGTAGGGCTCGCGCGACTGCATCGGGACACCGACCTGAACGAGCTTGGGATGTCCGGCGAGCCGTTCGATTTCGGCGACGGCCCCTTTGGGATCCTCGGGATTGACACGGATGGTTCCGCGTAGGCGCCCGGTGGTGTCGGCGTCTATCCAGCGGTCCAGCAGCCAGTCGTTGATGGCGGCACAGATTCTGCTGTTCAACAGATAGTCGGCGATGTTGCCGCGGGTCAGCGGGTTCAGGATCGCGTATTGCGCCCGGCCCTCGTCGCTGCCTTCACCGAAGATGTCTCGGCACAACGTCTCCCGGTCGGAACCGGGATAGTGTTCGCCATAGAGGTCTTCCCGGTAGTCGCCCCCTGGCGCCTGGTACCACTGCTGTTCGACGTCAGGAATCGCACGTCCGCTGTAGGCCGGCTCCAAATAGCGCCGGATCTCCGCGTTGTACCGGAAATGCGGCTGGACGTTGGCATCGATCACGCGGGCGCTCATGCGGTCAGGAACACCTCACCGTCGGCGACGTCGACCCGGTAGGTCCGAACACGCTTGTGCGGATCCGCCAGGCTCTCACCGGTCGTTATATCGAATTCCCATTGGTGCCAGGGGCATCGCACGATTTGTCCGTCACGGACGTGGCGTACCCCACCAGGGACTTCGGGCGCGAATTCGTTTGTCCCACCGACGAATCCAGCGCACAACGGCGCACCCTCATGCGCGCAGTAATTGGCGATCGCATACAGCGTGCCGTTGACGTTGTAAACGCCCACGCCGAACTTGCCCACTGGGACCAGCTTCATGGTCCCCGGGGGAATCTCGCCGATCGAACACACAGGTCGCCGGATCACGCGCGGTCTCACCACCTCGCCACAGGCCTGCCGGGCAAGTCCCCGGGCCGTTTCCTTGACCTAGTTTACCTAAAATAGTAAAGATAGGGATACAGCGCCGTACAAGAGTGGGTGGCTTGCGCCTGCAATCAGCAGGACGACCCCTCGGCTGCTCGGGAGGCACGGGTGACCATCAGCACCGATCCGCAGGACCAGCCGGTAACCATGGACCTGACGGGCGATCGGGATCCCTATCCGTATTTCGAGCACATGAGGAACACCGAGCCGGTGTGGCGCGGAACGATCATGGACAACTCGCAGACGCCGCCGGAGATGCGCCCGACTGAGGAATGGACTTTCTTCGACTTCAACAGCGTTTTCTCGAGCTTCCGTGACGACGAGCTCTTCAGCTCCGAGCAATACAACGAGACAATCGGGTTGGTGTTCGGGCCGACGATCCTCGGCATGCACGGCAAGCAACACCACGACCATCGCAGCCTGGTGTCGAAGGCCTTCCGGCAGAGCGCTCTGGAGCGCTGGGAACCCGCAGTGATCGACCCGATCTGCCACCAGCTGGTCGACGAGATCAAAGACAACGGTTCCGCGGACCTCGTCGCCGCCATCACGTTCGAGTTCCCCACGCGCGTCACCGCGGAACTGCTCGGCCTGCCGGAGGAAGACCTCGATTTGTTCCGGCGGCTGTCGTTGCAGCTGATCTCGATCTACATCGACATCGAGGCGGGACTGACGGCGTCGGTGGAGCTGCAGACATATTTTCAGGACCAGGTCGACCAGCGCCGCAGGAAAATGACCAACGACATCATCGGTGATCTCGTCAGCGCCGAGATCGACGGAGTGAAGCTCACGGACGAGGCGATCATCTCGTTTCTGCGGTTGCTGCTGCCTGCCGGCCTCGAGACGACGTTCCGGTCATCGAGCAGCCTCCTGTACCTCCTGCTGACGCACCCCGAGCAGCTCGAGGCGGTCCGGCAGAACAGGGGCCTTATCCCAGCGGCCATCGAGGAGGGTCTGCGATACGAGACGCCGCTGGTCAGCGTGCCGCGGACCACGACAAGGGACGTGGAAGTCAACGGCGTGCAGATCGGCAAGGGTGCGCAGGTCAATCTCTGCATGGGGTCGGCCAATCGCGACGAGAACCGCTGGCCCGACCCGAACTCGTTCGACATTCACCGGGCACGGCGTGCGCACATCTCATTCGCGGGCGGCATCCACAGTTGCCTCGGCATGCATCTGGCCAGGGTGGAGACCCGGGCGATGCTGAACAGCCTGTTCGACCGCGTCACCGACCTGGAGCTGGTGCCGGGCGCCGACACCAGAATCGTTGGCATGCCATTTCGCTCGCCGGCGACCCTTCCCGTCACCTTCGACGCGGCCTCATGAGAAGCCGCGCCGCGATCCTGCACGACGTCGGCGGCCCGTGGTCGGTCGAGGATTTCGAATTGGATCCGCCCCGGGCGGGGGAAGTCCTGCTCGAGATGGCGGCCGCCGGCATGTGCCACTCCGACGACCACGTGCTCAACGGCGACATGTCCGCGCCCAACGAGGTGATGGAGGCGTTCGGGCTGCCGTCGATGTTCCCGATGATCGGCGGCCACGAGGGCGCGGGTGTCGTCCTGGAGGTCGGCGAGGGCGTCACCCAGTTCGCGCCCGGCGATCATGTGGTGACCACGTTCGTCGCGGTCTGTGGCAACTGCAAGTGGTGCAGCTCCGGGCAGGAGTACATCTGCGACATGGGTGCGCAGGTGATGACCCCGGGGATGCCGACGGATGGGACCTTCCGGCACCACACCGCTGACGGGCGGCCACTGGGTCACCTCTCCAAGGTCGGCGCATTCGCGAAACACACTGTGGTATCGACTGATTCGATCGTCAAGGTCGAACCGCACCTGCCACTGCTCTCGATGGCGCTGTTGTCCTGCGCGGTACCGACGGGCTACGGCTCGGCGGATCACCGCGCCAACATTCACACCGGCGACACGGTGGTGGTCATCGGCGCCGGCGGCATCGGCACCGCCGCGATCCAGGGCGCACGGATCAATGGGGCGGCACAGATCATCGCGGTCGATCCGGTGGAGTTCAAGCAGAAGTCGGCACTGAGCTTCGGGGCGACCCACGTCGCCGCGAACACTGACGAGGCGACGGCGATACTTCGCGACCTGACGCGGGGAGTGATGGCGGACAGCGTCATCGTCTCGCCGTCCTTGATCGCGGGGGAAGATGTGCAATCGTGGCTGAGCATGACCCGCAAGGGCGGGACCTGTGTGCTGACGGCGATGACCGCGCAGACGACGGGCTCCATCGCGATCAACCTGCAGGAGTTCATCCTGTGGAACAAGAACATGGTCGGCACCGTCTACGGGTCGTGCAACGCCAGGGTTGACGTCCCCAGGTTCGCCCGGCTCTACGAAACCGGCCAGCTTCAGCTGGACGAGATGATCACCCGCCGCTACCGGCTTGACGACATCAACGACGGCTACCGCGACTTGCTGGCCGGCGAAATCATCCGCGGAGTCATCGATTTCAGCCTCGGCTAGCCTAGGCGGCGCCACTGCGCCGAAACTGCATTCTCACAGCGAAAGGTCGAGAACAGGCCTGCCAGATTGCAGTCTCGGCTTAGACAACACCTAGTTGAGACCGTAGAACCTCAGCGCGTTGAGGCCGCCGATCTTCGCCCGGGTGTCCTCGCTGATGTCCGGACGGTTGCGCAAATGCTCTGTGCTGTCCGGCCATTCACCATCCCAGTGCGGGTAATCGCTTGCGAACATTATGAAGTCGTCACCGAGGACGTCGATGACTCCGGGCAGTATCGGCTCCTCCGGCTCGCACGTCGTCCAGATGTTGCCTGCCTGCAAGTAGTCGTTGGGGTCGCGCTGCCAACCGTGTTCGATCCAGTCGCCGCGCTTCTCGAAATGCTCGTGCAAACGGTCGATGAAGAACGGCACCCAGCCGACGCCGGCCTCGAGGAACGCCACCCGTAGGTCTGGATGCCGGTCGAACACTCCGCCCGAGACCAGCGCAGTCATTGCGGTCATCTGGTCGAAGGGGAAGCTGATGCAGTGCACCTGAATGTAATTCGTGAACCGGTCGACGCCGATCTTCGGCAGATGCATGCCTGGGGCGCCGTGAATGCCCAATGGCATGCCGAGTTCAGCGGCCGCGGCATAGAACGGGTCGAGGTCAGGGTGGTCGAGATTGCGTGTGCGCAGTGCGGGCGGGATGTGAGTGGCCACCAGCCCGAGCTCCTTGGCCTCGCGCATGATGTCGATAGCCACTGGACCGTGCTCGATCGGCGTGACGGCAATACCGCGCAGGCGCCCGCTCGAGGAAGCGCAGTAGTCCGCGATCCATTGGTTGTAGAGGCGCGCGAACCCTGCAGCCAGCTCTGGGTCTTCGAGCGTAGGCACGCACAGTCCGAGGCTGGGATACAGCACCATCGTGTCGATGTGATCGCGGTCGGCGTCCCGGAGCACGCCGTCCGCCGACGAGTGGTTGATGCCTTCGGCGGTCGACAGCCCGTGCTCGCGCGGGACGCCGGCGCCGGGACCGCTGTCCTCGGGGTAGGTACGGCCCTCGATCATGAGCCCGCGTCCGTCGTCGCGGGGCCTGATGTGCTGCGGCCACCGCTTCAGGGCTTCGACTGCAAGAGACGGTCCCTCGGCGACGTGCCCGTCGGCATCGATGATTCGCACGCGTACCTCCCCGGGGCGGATATCGGCCCTTCTCGGCGACCGTAGCATCAGGACCCATGAGCGAAACCATCCAGCAGTTGTTGCGGGAGCACGCGGGTTCGGACTCTGTCGCGATCAAATACGACGACCGGTGCTGGACGTGGCGCGAGCACACCCGTGACGCGTCGGCGCGGGCGGCGGCGCTGCTTGCGATCGTCGATCCGGGCAAGCCGGTGCACGTCGGCGTGCTGCTGGGCAACACCCCGGAATTCCTGCACCAGATGGCCGCCGCCGGTCTCGGCGGATATGTGCTGTGCGGGCTCAACACCACCCGCCGCGGCGACGCGCTGGCCGCCGACATCAAGCGCGCGGACTGCCAGGTCATCGTGACCGACGAAGAGCACCGTGACCTCTTGAAAAACTCTGACCTGCCGGACATCCCGATACTCGACTCGTCCTCCGACGCGTGGGCCGCATTGGTAGAGCAGGCCCCTGAGCTGACGCCGCACCGGGAGGCCACGGCGATGGACACCTTCATGCTGATCTTCACCTCGGGAACCAGCGGCAGCCCGAAGGCGGTGCAGGTCTCGCACTTCATGGTCCTGATGTCGGGTCAAGCACTGACAGAGCGGTTTTCGGTCACCCGCGACGACACGTGTTACCTGTCGATGCCGCTCTTCCATTCCAACGCCTTGGTGGCCGGGTGGGGGGTTGCACTCGCCACGGGAGCGGCGATGGCCCCGGCGAAGTTCTCGGCCTCGGGCTTCCTGCAGGACATCCGGCGGTACGGCGCAACGTATATGAACTACGTCGGTAAGCCGCTTGCCTACATCTTGGCCACGCCCGAGAAGCCCGACGATGCCGACAACACATTGCGGATCGCGTTCGGCAACGAAGCAAGCGACCGGGACATCGACGAGTTCCAGCGCCGCTTTGCGGCTCTGGTCTGGGATGGGTTCGGTTCCACCGAGAACGCGGTGATCGTCACCCGCGAGGAGGGCACGCCGAAAGGCTCACTTGGCAAAGGCTTTCCAGGGGTCGCGATCTACAACGCCGACACCGTCACCGAGTGCCCGCCGGCGATCTTCGACGAGAACGGAGCACTGACCAACCCGGACGAAGCCGTCGGGGAGCTCGTGAACACCGAGGGGCGCGGATTCTTCAGCGGCTACTACAACGACGAGAGCGCGACCGACGACCGCATGCGCCACGGCATGTACTGGTCAGGTGATCTCGCCTACCGCGATGCGGACGGGTGGCTGTATCTGGCCGGCCGGACCGCGGACTGGCTGCGGGTCGACGGCGAGAATATGGCGGCAGCCCCCATCGAACGGATCCTGATCCGGCTGCCCGCGATCAACCGCGTTGCGGTGTACGCGGTGCCCGACGAACACGTCGGGGACCAGATCATGGCCGCCATCGTGCTCAACGACGACGCCACGTTGAGCCCAGTGGAGTTCGAGGCGTTTCTGGCCGCGCAGAACGACCTCTCACCCAAGGCGTGGCCGAGATACGTCCGCCTGGCCGCTGATCTTCCGACGACGGCGACGCACAAGGTTCTCAAGCGGGAGCTGGCCGCACAGGGCCCGACAGCGGGCGACGGAGTGTTGTGGCGCCGCGAGCCGCGCGGCACCCATTACGAAGTGGGCTGACGTCAGCTGGCGTCGCGCAGCGCGGGAGCCTGGCTCAACTCGCGAAAGAGCTTGACCGACGATTCGATTGCATGGTCGGCGAAGTACCCGAACTCCTCATAGCACGTGACGGAACCCTTGTACTCGACATCGACGCCGACCCGTGCCGGGTCCGACGACTCGTGCACCAGCGCCGTGGCGCACGGATTGGCGTAATTCCACCGATGCGCGATGTCCAGCAGGCGAGCCCGGTCGTCCGCGCGGAAGAAGCAGGCGGGAGTGACGCGAATCGTGCAGCCGTCCGGACGATCGGCCGTCGGCCCCAGATGGACATGAAACCGCGAGCGATCGACGGTCATGATGAAGAAGAACTCGCCGTCGTGGTGGCCACGGAAGTACCGCAGCCCGTGGGCGCTGAGGTAGCGCTCGATTGCCTCGGTGCCGAACGGTTCGGTTCGCATGAGCACTCCAACTGTCGAAAAAGACGGGTGTGAGGTTCATGGTGCCGAGACCGGTTAGTCAAACGCTTTGAGCAAAGCCCTGCGGCTGCGAAGAATCTGTTGAGAATCTGCTGAGTAGCTGGCCGACCCGCAGGGCACAATGCGGGGATGGTCTTCGCACGGCGCCTACTCGGCGCCATCCTCGCCGCGATTGCGAGCGCAGCGGTCGCGACGGCGACCAGCGCGCCCGGCTTCGCAGTGCCACCGGTGAGCGACCAGCAACGCGCCGCGGGGCTGATCGACATTCGGACGGTGGTTCCCGACGCAGTAACCGATCTGCGGTACGCGACACCCAAGAACTTCGTCGGTGAGCAGTTGTACCCCGCCGGCGCCCGGTGCCTCGTGCACGAAACGATGGGGCCCCGCCTGGCCGCGGCCGCCGACGCGTTGCGTCAGCAGGGCGACCAGTTGGTCTTCTGGGATTGCTATCGCCCGCACTCGGTACAGGTCCGGATGTGGCAGGCGGTCCCGAATCCGGCGTGGGTGGCGAAGCCGGGGCCGTACTCACGCAGCCACGAGTCGGGGTTGTCGGTTGACGTGACGATGGCGAGCGGGGGCCGACCCATCGACATGGGTACCGACTTCGACGACTTCACACCCCGTGCGCTCGCCTTCGCGACCACCGGCGTCAGCGCGCAGGCACAAGCGAATCGCGCGAAGCTCCGCGACGCGATGAAGGCGGGCGGGCTGACCGTGTACTCCGGCGAGTGGTGGCACTTCGACGCGCCCGGCGCCGGCGCCGACCGACCTATTCTCGACGTGCCGGTCAATTGACCCGGGTCGTCGGCCCGGACATGGCGCCCGAGCCGGTCAAGCTCATGCTCACCGGGGACTGGCATCGCAACACCGGGTGGGCCCTGAGCATGATCGAGCACGCCGACCAGGCCGGCGTGGACACGATTCTGCAGCTCGGGGACTTCGGATTCTGGCCTGAGGACGACGGGACCGACGACTACGTGGCCAGCTTGTCCACGCAGCTGCAGCAGAGCGGGATGCGGTTGTTCTGGCTAGACGGCAACCATGAGAATCACGACGCGATCGACGCAGGTTTAACCAACAACCGTGGGCCTGTCGAGTATCTGCCGCGGGGATTTCGGTGGCGCTGGTGGGGGAAGGACTGGATGTCCGTCGGTGGCGGAGTGAGTGTCGACAAGGAATGGCGCCGTCCTGGTGTCGACTGGTTCGACCGTGAGATGTTGTCCCCGGACGAATTCGAGATATGCTGCCGCCCAGGCAATGTCGACGTCATCGTCAGCCACGACTGCCCTGCCGGGGTGGTGATCCCAGGCTTTCACGCCGAGGAGAAGCAAGGAATCACACCCAGTTTGTTTCCCCCCGAGGCCATCGCCGAGAGCGAGGCACATCGCGCGTTGTTGGCCGCGATCTGCGAATCAACGACGCCTGCGTACGTGTTCCACGGTCACTATCACAGCACCCACATGGGTGAATTGGGCTCGGGAATACAGGTATTCGGACTCGGCAAGGACGGTAGTTCGGTCGCAGACAACACCTTGATACTGGCCGAAGCGGACCTCTCGTAATCGGTGGACAACGCCGCGGCCTTCGCACGCTCAGCGGCTGAAAATGTCCCTTGGTGTGCTCGACGACGATTGTTCAAACTCGTTTAAGCTGCGGGACCCACCCACCTGTGGGAAAGTAATCCTATGGCTGGCAAACCCGGCGCACTCGGTGCTGTGTGCGACAGCGCCTGGGTGAACATGGACAAGGGCCTTCCTGTGATGGATACCCTGTTGTCGTCGCCGCCCACTCAGCAAACGTGTGACGTTGCGAAGGCCATCGCAGCGCTTCATCACAGGACGCCCCACGGCAACCAGAGCACGTCGTCAAACTCGCCTGACCCCCGTCAGCGGGCGCGGGTCAGCTCGACCCGTCGAGTGCTGGCAACCACTGCACTAGGCGGCCTCCTGATCGCCGGCGTCACGGTGGCGACGTCCTCGTCTACCGCACCTGCCAGGACTACGGAGCAACTCGCCGACCAGTCACGCCCCGTGTTGATCGGTGGACCGGCTCAGTTGCCCCTCCGGCCGGCCGAACCCGCTGCACCGCACGAAGACGCGGTGCTGGTCGCCGCACAGTCACAGCGCCCCGCGCCTCCTGCTGCTTCCATCGCAGCCCCGTCTCCGGTGGCGGTGCCGGTGGCCAATGTGGTGGCACCGAGACCGGTCCCGGAACTGGCACCCGCCGCCCAGACCCAACCGCTGGCGCTCGGGCCGGCACCAGCTCCTGCGGCAGCGCCGACCCCGGCTGCCCCGGTTCCAGCGGCAGCCCCCGGCGCCACACCGCCTGCGCCAGCAGCGCCACCCCCCGCACTCGGTCCGGCGCCGGGTCCGGCGCCCGACGCCGTGCCCGCCGAGCCTGCCCCACCAGTTGGCCAGGTCATCGAGATTCCCGGACTACCACCCATCACGTTGCCGGTGTTCCCACCGCCCGCACCCTTGGGGTGAGAGCTCCCTCGTCGCTGAACGCATTCTGCTACCGTCCTTTTCGCGGGAGACAGTAACTTGAGTCTTTTCTGCGCTTCCGTTGGTCGGGGCGATACGAAGCAGCAGAAGCGAGGATAGAGCGTGGCCGGCGACCGAACCAGCCGATTGGCCATCGCCGCGCTGCTCTGTGGACTTTTTGTTCCGCCCATCGGCATATTGCTCGGATATATGGCCCGGTCGAAGATCCGCGAGACCGGCGAGAAGGGCGACGGGCTTGCGTTGATCGCGCTGGTTGTCGGTTACATCGAGACCATCATCTTGATCTTCGCCGCTGTTGTCGTGGTTGCCACTCTCGGAAGCATGCATTAACGGCATCGAGCTCGGAGCGCCTCGATGTCGCCTTTCGGCGCTTCGTCCACGCACTCGAACTTCTGCGCCTTGGATGCAGAATCCACGCTGCTAGCATCCGAAGCGACCCGTCGATCTGCAGTCACCAGGAGATCTCGCCATGCCGAATCAGCTGCATCACGTGGTCATGCTCAGCCATTCAGCGACGAAGTTCATCGGATTCCTCACCGACGTCGTCGGAATGGATGTCCAAGCCAGCTTCGCGGTCCCCGGGGCGATACTCGAGACGACACTCGGGTGGCCGCCGTCGGACGGGGCGAACGTCACCATCCTAGGCAGCGGTATGGCTGGGCTCATCGAAGTTCTCGACGTCCCCGAAGAGTTGCGCTCACTCGCACCCGAAGGACTCGCCGCGCTCTCGTTCATGGCCGACGACTACAACACCACGCAAGACAAGGCCCGCGAATTCACCAGCGACATCACAGTTCTCGACACGGGACTGCCGGGCGTCGATCTGTTCATCTGCACCATGGGCGGTGTGCCGATGGAATTCATGGGGAGCTACGAAGTAGAAGCCATGGAGGCGGCCAGCGCCGATAAATCAGTCGATGGATCAGCCGATGGATGAGTTCTCGGGCCGACGGGTCCTGGTCACCGGGGCCAGCGGCGTCGTGGCGTTTCCGGTCGCTGTCGAGCTTGCGAAATCGAACGAGGTATTCGCGGTCGCGCGCTTCTCCGATCCCGAGCAGAAGCTGATGCTGGAAGAGGCGGGCGCTCACACGATCTCGTTCGACCTCGCCGACCCCGACCTCTCGCCGCTGCCGGAATCGGTTGATGTGGTTGTCAATTACGCAGTACTGCCGCCGACGCACAAAGATGCCTATGAAGTCAATGCAGGGGCCACCGGTCGACTCGCAAGGCGATACCGGGACTGCACAGCTTTTGTACATGGCAGCACGGGTTCGCTCTACGCGTATCAGGGCGAGCGCCCACTCCGGGAGGACGATCCCTACGGCTTGCACGGGTCGGCAGAGAATTACGCTGCCAGCAAGATCGCGGCGGAATTTCTCCTCCAACACCTGAGCGTCGATTACCAGCTCCCGGTGGTGATGGTGAGGATCTTCTCGTTTTACGGCCCGCGCGGCGGTGGTGTCACGCAACGCATCGACCAAATCATCCGCGGCGAGCCGGTGAGTGTCTACCCGGGTGTCCGCAATGTACACACCCCCCTGTACCAGGATGATTACGTCGAAAAGACCATCGCCGCAGCGGGAATCGCCAAAGTTGGTGGCGAGATCGTCAATGTTGGCGGGACGGAAGCTGTTACCACACAGCAGTACTGCGAGATGGCCGGTGAAATCCTCGGCAAGGAGCCGATCTTCGTGGAGAACAGCAAGGCATGGCCGATCTGGGCCGACACGACGAAGATGGTCGAGCTGTTGGGACCAAACAAGGTGTCGGTCCGTGAAGGCGTGCTCCGAACGATCGACGCCGCGACGGAAAGACTGGACACGTCCCACCACGTCATCGGCGAGCCGACGAAAGTCTGAGGAGGGCGTTTGATTACCTTCATCGTCCACCTGCGAGTACCACCTGAGAACGCGCGAGCGTTCGAGCGCCTCATGAGCCATGTCGTCGCTATGACCGTCGAGAACGAGCCGGGCGTCGTCTATTACGGCTTCGCCAGAAGCGTCGACGAGGCCGACACGTATGTGGTTGTCGAGGTCTATCGGGATCAAACGGCTTGCGTCTCCCATGGCGATACCGACTGGGTGAGGGAGTCGGTGCCCAAGTCTCTCACCATGATCGAGGGCATGCCCGAACTCAGACAGTATGTGAGCACTGGCGCCGAACCTGTGGCCTCCCGATTCGAGGACATGACGTGAATCAGCCCGACGGAATGACGGATGTCGAACGCCTCGTTGAACTTCAAGCGATCTACCAACCTGAAAGGCAGGAGGGACCACGCCGTCGACCGAAAGGATTGGCAGACGTACGCGGAGTTGCACACCGACGACTACGTCGCCATGTCCATTTCCAATAAGCCCGTCGTCGGCGGAAAGGCGGCTGCGGAAGCCCTTTCAGTCCTGCTCGCGAATGTCACCACCGTGCACCACTGCCACACACCGGTGATCGACTTCCAGGACCGGGACAATGCCACCGGTGTGTGGGCAATGGAAGACAACCTCTTCTGGTCCCGTAGCGGGGAGAAGCAGTGGGTGCGTGGATTCGGTTTCTATCACGAGACCTACGTCCGGGGTGGCGACGGCCAATGGCGCTTCAGCTATCGCAAACTCGAACGCACGCATGCAGAAACGTCACCGGGCGCGTCTGTCATGGCGGCAGACTTCTCGGGCGAGAATCTGAGCGTCGGCGCGTCGTGACTCTCGAAGAGCTGCTCGCTCGTGAAGCGATTCGCAAGACCATGGCGAAGTACACCGTCAGCGGCGACCGCCTCAAGATCGACGAGTTCGTCGCGTGTTTTACCGAGGACGGGGTGATCGAAGCGAGCAGCACTGGGGGTGAGGTCGACTTCCGCTATGCAGGGCGTGACGAAATCCGCGCGTGGCAGAACCGCTGGCGCGATGGCGGTCCCGGGGAGGAACGCCCCCACCGCGCGACCTTCTTGCGGCACCACCTTGCAACATCGAGCATCGACATCACGGGTCCTGATGCTGCTGTCGCCAGGACCTACTGGGTCGCCTGGACCGATATCGGACCAGACCATTCCGGCTACTACCTCGACACTTTCCGCAAGGTCGGTGACCAATGGCTGATCGCACACCGGGCGGCACGTATGGATTGGAAATCGCCGGACAGCCTATTCGGGGCGCTCAGCAGGCTTTCCGATGACATTCTGCGCGCCGCGGACAGCGAGTAGCGAGGAGCCTTCCGGGTCAGCGCGCAGTGTGGCAACTGATCTGTGCTGATGCGCATCGAACAGCGCCTGCACGCGCAGCCAAACTCCGGCGCTGCCTCTTCGACGCCGCGGACCGCACACTGATCCCTTCGCAAGCTGTTACAGCCCAGCAATCTGCCAGAAATCGATCAGGGGAATGCCCCTGGTCTGGACGACACGGCGTCGTCTGGTCTTTCTGACAGCAGGGAGCTGTGATGACTCATTCGCTGGCCGAACAAGCCGCCGCGACGATGACCAGCGGCATCGGACGCCGACGATTCGCACAAGCAGTTGCCGGTTTGGTGGCGGGTGTCGGCGTGGCGTCGTGCTCTTCATCTCAGAAGGGCGGTGGCAGTGCCACACCTCCGAACGCGCAAGCAGGCGCTGGCCCCATCCTGCAGTCGGGCACGGGGAACAGACCCGGTGATCACTACCTGACCTCTGAACCCGACCGCGTCCTGTGGGGCTACGTGCCGACCCTGGAGTCGCAGGCGGTGCTGCGGATGAAATCGGGACAGACCGTCACCATCGACACGGTGTCACATGAGGGAATCCTCGAGGATCAAGGACGAAATCCCGTCGAGTACTTCGGTTCTCACGGTGTCGCGAAGTCAGACGTGCTGCAGGATGCGATGGACATCGCGTCCGGATACAACCGCACGCCCCGCAATTTCGACGTAGACGGACCGCATGTCGTCACTGGTCCCATCTTCGTCGAAGGCGCCCAGCCCGGCGACGTCCTGAAGATCGAGACCTTTGAGGCCACGCCCCGCGTTCCGTACGGGGTGGTTTCCAGTCGTCACGGCAAGGGAGCGCTGGGCCTGACCGCCACCAAGGAACCTCCTTCCGGCATCGGCCTCAACGAGGTCATGCCAGTCGCGACGACCGACGGCCGAGATACGAAGGACCCGGTGAGATACGGCAACGTCTCCACTTTCACCGCCGTCGAAGACGGTCACGGTGTGATGCCGTTCGGCGACGCGAAGGTCCGGTTTCCACTCAATCCCTTCATGGGAATGATGGGCGTCGCGTACGCGAGTGCGACCGGACTGACCTCTCCGAACGCGAACTCGATCCCGCCGACACTGGGTGGCGGCAACATCGACATCAGCCTGCTGGGACCGGGCTCGACCTTTTACCTGCCCGTGTTCGCCGAGGGGGCACTGTTCTACGTCGGTGATCCCCACATGGCGATGGGAGACGGCGAAGTCGCGCTCACCGCTATGGAAGGAGCATTGCGCGGCACGTTCCGGCTGACGGTGTGCAAGAAGGGAAGCCGCGACGCTCCTTCGGTCGCGTACATGTATCCCTTTGCTGAGAACCAGAATTCGTGGATCCCGATTGGCTTGTCCGATCCCGACGGCGCGGTCAATGGTCAGGTCAATGATCTCAATATTGCGATGCGGCGCGCAGTGGTCAACGCCCTGAACTTTCTGGAGAACGACAAGGGCATGGACCGTCCGACCGCGTATGCGTATCTATCTGCTGCCGCGAACTTCTCCGTCAGTCAGGTTGTGGACAAGACCGTCGGCGTGCACGCCCAGATAGTCAAGGGGCATTTCGCGTAGCGCACTGCCCGCGCGTGCTCGGGCGTCGTCGCGGTGAGCGCACATCGTGCGCACTACGCCAACACAGGCTAAGTCTGTGCAGGTTCGGGTGCTGCCACCTCTGCGGGTTCGCGGGCCGCCGCGAACGGGTTGGCCTTCAGCACCGGCAGCGGGAATAGATGTGCGGTCTCTGCCGCGTCGTGGCTGTCGTACAGGCCGACCGTGTACATGCCTGCGGAATGCACGTGGAGGGGAAGCTGGTGGGCGAAGACCCGGAACTTGACCGGGGCCCCCGGGTTGTCGGGCCAATGCCAACGGCACTCCAGGACCCCTGCTGTTTCACCGCGCGGTGACCTGGCGACGATGAACCGTTGCGGGTCGTAGTCGGTTCCCCCCTGCGTGTACACGGCCAGTACCAGCGGGACGGTGATGCGTGCGGGAAAGCTCTCCACATGGCAGCTGGTCATGGGGAAGCCCCTGGCATTGACTCCACCAGTGTCGTTGACCTCGGCACTCAACGACGGCGCGAACGCGACAACGTGCACACTTCCCCCTGAATCGTCAGCGTCTAGATGCAACGCAAACCTAACCGACTGGGCAGAAGCCATCGGCATTCGCGGGCCCGGAGCTTCGGGGGGCCAGCTGGCCGGAAGCGGAGGCCCCCGGCGCTCAAGGCGGGACGGGTGCCACGGGCGGCACCGCTGGTAATGGTGGGCCGATCCGGCGCCTATGCTGTGACCTGCTGAATTTGGTGGAGCTAGGGAGATTCGAACTCCCGACCTACTCGATGCGAACGAGTCGCGCTACCAACTGCGCCATAGCCCCTGATCGCTAGCAGGCTACCAGCCCAAGCGCCGGCCCCGAAAATTCCCGCTATTGGCCCGCGGCGCGCGGAAGGTGGTACTCCATCAGACCCGGCGCGTAGTCCAGATGCTCGAAACTCGGGTCCTCGTCGTCGATTTCCAGCACAGCTGCCCCCGGCCGGCGAAGCCGTGACGGCACATCGGGGCTTCGATCGGCGGTGTTCTGCACGCCAGCACGCGCGCGCGCCATCCGCTGCGTCCGGCGGCGTTGCACCCGTTCCTCGATCCTGGTCTGCCGACGCAGGTAGCAGAGGTAGATGATCGTGACCACGCCAGCCGTGCCGCATGCCCACCAGCCGTCGGGCCACACCGTGACCGCCGCGATCGTCGTCGCCGCCAGGACGAGTGCCATTACCGACAGCACGCGCTTGCGGAAGCGGTACTTGCGAACGCTGACGGCGGCAGCGGTAGTGGACTCGTACAGTCGCCGCCGCGGGGGCAGGCGGCGCGAGGTCTCGGTCGGCGGATCTTCCTCGGACTCCAATCCCGAAGTGTCCTCGACGGTTTCGTATTCGGCGTTGGTGCCGTCGTCCTCGTCGGCCGCCTCCTGCTCTGGCTCCTCAGTGGTCGATTCGGGCTCCGGTTCGAGTTCGGTCGCTGCATGCTCCTCGGCCGCTGCCGTGGCGCCAAGCGGCAACGCCGCCGAGTCCTCGTCGATGACCTCGACGTCGAGGATGTCCGGCTCCCCGGCCACGCCTGCCGCTCTGACCATCACCGGCGTCTCCGCCGGATCGTCGTCGAGATCGGCTTCGACACTCGGCTGCCAGTCCGGGTCACTGTTGTGTCCGGCGGCCGGCCCAGTTCGCCGCTTCCGCGCACCGGACCCACTGTTCAGCACCCGCGTGGCGAGCGCGACATCACTGGTGCGGCGCACGGCTTCACGCTTGCTGATCAACATCGGAACGAGCACGAACAGCCAGAGCACCACGAGAGAGATCCACAGGAGAGATTGCGGGACGCTGGGCATGTGCCGGCTCCTTTCACCGTCAGGCTAGGACCGTGATCAGCGCAAAGGACGGAGGCTCGCCGCGTGACCACCACAATTACACACCTGTAATTCACGTCCGGCAAGCATCATCAGAAACACGTGTCACATCTGCAACAGTTCGCAGGCGACCCCGGCACCGCCGAGATAGAAGCCATGGTCGTCAAGGTCTACCGCGAACGACCCGGAATTCCGTTTCGGCGCGAAGGGCAAAACTGAGCGCCGTCAGCCCCAGCGCGCCTGCCCCGCGTGCACCAAACGCGACGCCACCGAACCCTGCAGTTCCTCGACCGTGATCGCGACCAACAGGTGATCGCGCCACCCGCCGTCGACGTCGAGGTACCGCTGCAGCAGGCCCTCTTCCCGAAAGCCGACCTTGGCCAGGACTCGGCGGCTCGCCACGTTCTCCGGCCGCACCGTCGCCTCGACCCGGTGAAGGCCCACCGCGGAGAAGCAGTGGTCGAGTCCCAGCGCGAGCGCGCCCGTCGCCACACCTAGACCCGTCACCGTGCTGGACACCCAGTACCCGATCCATGCCGACCGCAGCGCGCCGTGCGTCACATTGCCAATTGTCAACTGCCCCTTGAACTCTCCCTCGAGTTCGATGACGAACGGCAGCATCCTCCCCTTGCGCGCCTCGGCCCGTAAACTCGAACACACTGACGGCCACGACGACATCGACTGTCTCCGTGGCCAATCCGCGTCAGTGGTGGGTTCCCACGGCTCCAGGAATTTGCGGTCCTCGAGGCGGATCCGGCTCCACTCGGGCGCATCAAGCATCCGCACGGGCCGCAGACGCACCATGCCGCCCGCCACACCGATCGGTCCGACCGACGACGGCCAACCTGGGTGAACAGCACTGTTTCGAAAGATGCTCACCACCAACAGTTCTCGTTATCAGCCGCGCTGCGCCAGAAATGCGACGCTGACGACTTCGCCGGTACGAATCTGTTCGGTGTCGCTGGGCACCACCACTAGGCAGTTGGCCTCTGCCAACGTCGCCAGCAAGTGCGACGACGGGCCCGGCGCGCCGAGCACCTGCACCAGGTACTCGTCGGTGTCCTGGTCGCGCATCAACTGACCGCGCAGGTACCCTTTCCGCCCGGCCACCGACGAGATCGGCGACAGTGTGCGTGCTTCCACCATCCGGCGCATCGGCTGGCGCTTGCCCAGCGACAGCCTGATCAGCGGCCGCACCATCACCTCGAACACCACCAGCGCGCTCACCGGATTGGTCGGCAGCAGAAACGTCGGAACACCGTCCGGGCCGAGCTGGCCGAATCCCTGCACCGAGCCCGGATGCATTGCCACCCGGCTGATATCCATCTCGCCCAGCGACGACAGGGCGGTTCGCACCGTCTCGGCAGCAGTCCCTCCGACGGCGCCGGCGATGATCACCACCTCGGCACGGGAGAGTTGACCCTCGACGATCTCCCGCAACTCCTTGGGATCGCTGCTGACGATGCCGACGCGGTTGACCTCGGCGCCCGCGTCGCGGCCCGCCGCCGCCAACGCGTACGAATTCACGTCGTACACCTGTCCGGTGCCAGGATCACGCGAGATGTCGACGAGCTCGCTACCGACGCTGATCACCGACAGCCGCGGCCGTGGATGCACCAGGACCCGTTCGCGCCCGACGGCCGCCAGCAGGCCGACCTGCGCCGCGCCGATGATGGCGCCTGCGCGGACCGCCACGTCACCCGATTGAACGTCGTCGCCGGTGTGCCGCACGTACGCCCCGGAATGCACGCTGCGCAGGACCCGGATCTTGGATTCCCCGCCGTCGGTCCACTTCAACGGCAGCACGGCGTCGGCAAGCGTGGGCATCGGCGCACCGGTCTGCACACGTGCGGCCTGCCGCGGCTGCAACCTGCTCGGCGTGCGCGCCCCGGCGTCGATTTCGCCGACGACGGGAAGCCGGACCTCGACGCCGTCGATGTCTCCGTCGACGTTCTCTGATCCGTTGTCGCGACCTTCGCCGACACCCGCAATGTCGACACTGCGCACCGCGTAGCCGTCGATCGCCGCCTGATCGAACCCGGGCAGCGGTCGTTCGGTCACCACTTCTTCCGCACACATCAGGCCCTGCGCTTCGGCAATCGCCACCCGGACCGGTCGCGGCGCAACGGCCGCGGCCATCACCCGCGCCTGCTGCTCCTCAACCGAACGCACAGCACGCCTTTCTGCCTAGTGTCGGCCCGGCACGCTACTACCTATTGGACGTGCCTGATGTCGTCGGCGCGCCGGCGTCCACGCCCAGTCGCGATACCAGCCAGCGCCGCAAGTCGGGCCCATAGTCGTCACGGTCCAATGCAAAGTCAACCGCAGCTTTGAGGTACCCGCCGGGATTTCCGAGGTCGTGTCGTGACCCGCGGTGAACCACGACGTGCACAGGGTGCCCCTCGGCGATGAGCAGCGCGATCGCATCCGTCAGCTGAATCTCGCCACCCACGCCACGCGGCACCCGCCGCAGCGCGTCGAAGATCACACGGTCCAGCACGTAGCGGCCCGCCGCTGCGTACGGTGACGGCGCATCCTTGGCCTTCGGCTTTTCGACCATGCCCCTGACACGCAGCACATTCGGGTTCACCGCGTCCGGCACGATCTCGACATCGAACACGCCGTACGCGCTGATCTCCGACGGCGGCACCTCGATCGCGCACAGCACGCTGCCGCCGCGCTTGGCGCGCACCTTCGACATGATCTCCAGGACACCGGTCGGCAGCACCAGGTCGTCGGGCAGCAGGACGGCCACCGCGTCCTCGTCGTCGGACAGCACCGGCTCGACGCAGCTGATGGCGTGACCAAGGCCCCTCGGCTCGTCCTGAACCACCGACTCCACCTTGATCAGCGCCGGAGCACGCCGCACCTTCTCCAGCATCGAGGTCTTGCCGCGCGCTTCCAGCGTGCCTTCCAGCACCAGGTCCTCGACGAAGTGAGCGACCACGCCGTCTTTGCCGGCCGAGGTGACGATCACGAGCCGCTCGGCACCGGCCTCTGCGGCTTCGGCGGCGACCAGCTCGATTCCGGGTGTATCGACGACGGGAAGCAATTCCTTGGGCACTGTTTTGGTGGCCGGCAAGAACCTGGTGCCCAGGCCCGCGGCCGGCACGATCGCGGTCCGGGGAATCGGAACGGCAGGACGCGTCATCGTAAACACTCTATCGCCAGGAGGCTAGGCAGTAGCTGTGGCACGCGCATCGGGCTTCCTGTCATCGTTAGCTGGTGACGCATTCGCCAAAGGACGATATACGGGCGAGTAGCCTTGCCGCTCGGCAACTCGTCAGCGAACATCTGCGCTGTGCCGAAGCCGACGCGCTGATTGCCCACCTGGAATCCATCCTAGACCGTAATGAGCCGGTCATCGCATATGTGCCGCTGCCATCGGAGCCGGGTTTCCCTGATCTTGTCGACTCCTTGGCCGCCATCTGCGGCAAAGTCTTGCTGCCGATCGCGCGAACATCTGACGACGGTGTGCCGATGCCGCTGCAATGGGCGGCTTACCGCGCGGGCAGTCTCGTTGCGGCGCCCTTCGGATTGTCCGAGCCGGCGCCTCCGTGGCTTCCGCCCACGGCCCTGAGTTCGGCGCGCACGGTGCTGGTCCCCGCACTGGCCGTCGACCGGCACGGAGTCCGGTTGGGTCGGGGCGCGGGCTTCTATGACCGCTCGCTGCGCTTCCGCGATCCGGCCGCCCGGCTGATCGCCGTCGTCAGAGACGATGAGCTTGTAGACCAGCTGCCCGCCGAGGCCCACGACGTCGCGATGACGCACGCCCTGACTCCGGGATACGGGCTGGTTGTCCTCGGGAATGCGGCTGGCTCGTTGGCACTTGAATAGGTAGAGTGCTAGAAAGCTGAGCTAACGGAGGGTTTCGCGTGCCGACCTATTCATATGCGTGCACCGAGTGCAGCAATCGGTTCGACGCGGTGCAGGCGTTCAGCGATGACGCCCTGACCGAGTGCCCGCAATGTTCGGGCAAGCTGCGCAAGCTCTTCGGCAACGTCGGCGTCGTCTTCAAGGGCAGCGGGTTCTACCGCACCGACAGCAGGTCCGACTCCAATAAGGCGGCGGCCAGCGCGAAGAGCGAAAGCAAATCGGGCAACGGCGAGTCCTCGAGTGATTCATCGTCGTCCGTGAAATCCGGTGGCGAGTCGAAGTCACCCGCGGAATCGAAGTCGTCTAGCGAGACGAAGTCGTCTAGCGAGACGAAGTCGTCTGGGGACAAATCGTCGAGCGACAAAAAGTCATCCACCCCTGCAGCCTCCACCAGCTGATCCGTTATCCACAGGCCACACTGCTTCTCAGCTCACGGGTGATCTGGTCCGCCTAGCGTGGCGGGATGGGGGAATCACTCAATCCGACTGCGCTCAGTCGTCTTTCGCAAGCGCTCCGGCCTGACTGGTCACGAACGGTGGCGGCCCGTCGCGTCGCCGCTGCGGCACTTGTGGTCCTGGCTGCCGTCGCCGCGTTCCGGTCCGACCCCGACGGCATCCGGACCGACGTGGTGGTCGCTGCTCGTGATCTGCAGCCGGGCATGTCGCTGAAGGCCGCCGATCTCCGCGTTGAGAAGCAGCTTGCCACAACAGTTCCCGACGGCGCGCGACCGGAACTGGGTGACGTCGTCGGCGCGACGCTGGCGGGACCCGCCCGACGCGGCGAGGTGCTGACGGACGTGCGACTGCTCGGTCCGCGCCTGGCGCAGTCGGCGGCCGGACCTGACGCACGGATCGTGCCGCTGCACCTCGCCGACTCGGCGCTGCTGGATCTGGTGCGGGCCGGCGATGTCGTCGACATTCTTGCGTCGGGTCCGTCGGCCGCAGTGTCCGGCGGCGAGGTGACCCCGCACGTCGTGGCCACCGACGCGATCGTCGTTCTTGTTTCGGACAAACCCGCACAGCGAGGACAGACCAACGACCGGGTGGTACTGGTGGCGCTGCCCGCCGCCACTGCGCATCAGGTCGCCGGCGTCGCCTTGGTAGAGACAGTGACGCTCACCTTCCACTGAGAGGCAGTGCGACTAACGTGCTGATAGCCAACTGCCGATGTGAAACAGGAGGACAACATGTTGAAGGGATTCAAGGAATTTCTGGCGCGAGGCAACATCGTCGACCTGTCCGTCGCGGTCGTCATCGGTACGGCGTTCACAGCGCTCGTCACAGCATTCACGAAGAGCGTCATCGAGCCATTGATCAGCCGCATCGGCGCGGGGCCGGACATGAAATCCGGCATCCTCGACATTCCCATCGGCGGCGGCAAGTCGATCGACCTCAACGTGGTGCTGACAGCGACCCTCAATTTCGTCATCGTCGCCGCAGTGGTGTATTTCCTTGTGGTCCTGCCGTACAACACATTCCGCAAGCGTGGCGAGGTCGAGCAGGCGCAGGACACCGAGCTCGCCATGCTGACAGAGATCCGCGACCTGCTGGCAGCACAAAACGACACCGCGGTCCGCACCACCGGGCCAGGGACCGGCCCGAGTCCGGACACCGCAGACACGACAAGCGGCGACAAGCAATAGCGGCAGCCTCTGTCGCTCCCCGTTTCGCCGAGTGTGCGGCCACTGCGAGATTTCCGGCGAATCTTCGCACTGAGCGCACACTCAGCGCGAGGTCGACGCGAGTCGACGCGGCGCACTCTTCACAACCGAGTCGCTAACGAATTCAGCCCCGGCCGCAGCGGCCGGGGCTGAATTTCGTTTACCGACAGCTCAGTTCATGTTCCAGGGTTCGCCGTAGGTGGTGACGCTGTCACCGTCCTTGGAGATCAGCCGGGCGAACGGACGCAGCAGCACACCACCGGCAGCACCGGTCACCGTGCCATGCGCGTTGTTCACCGCGACACCACCGTCAGCACCGGAGACATCCACCGAGAATGTCGCCACCTCTTGGATACCGGGGCCGTTACCCAGGTCCGCGGAAATCGAGGCACCCGGCAACAGCGGCGGCG
>JAVHWG010000206.1:0-6304 GCA_032159965.1 Mycobacterium sp. | reverse complement strand
CAAGTGGCCTGCCGACGCTGATCCCGCGGCCGATCACCACCACATGCGCGCCCGCGATCTCGACGTCGTAGCGCCGCAACAGATGCACGATGCCCCGCGGTGTGCACGGCAGCGGCGCCGCCTTTCCGAGCACCAGGCGGCCCAGGTTCGTCGGGTGCAGCCCGTCGGCGTCCTTGTCGGGGTCCACCCGCTCCAGCGCGGCGTTCTCGTCCAGATGCCCGGGAAGGGGCAACTGCACGATGTAGCCGGTGCACTCGGGGTTCTCGTTGAGCTCGTCGATGGTCTCGTCGAGCTTCGCCTGACTGATGTCGGCGGGCAGGTCGCGGCGGATCGACGTGATGCCGACCTTCGCGCAGTCGGCGTGCTTGCCGCGCACGTACGCCTGCGATCCGGGGTCGTCGCCGACGAGGATCGTGCCGAGACCGGGCGTCCGTCCAGCCCCCGTGCCGGGCTGTGCCAACGCCGTCACCCGTTGCGTCAGGTCGGTGAAAATCTCGTCGCGGGTGGCCTTGCCGTCGAGGACTGTCGCGGTCACGACCGCCAGTCTGACATGCTGCTGGGATGACTAGCCCGGTCGACGTGTTCTCCCCTGCGAAGCTTGGGCCGATCACGCTGCGCAACCGGATCATCAAGGCCGCGACGTTCGAGGCGGCCACCCCGGACACCCTGGTGACGGACGACCTCATCGAGTACCACCGACTACCCGCGGCGGGTGGTGTCGGGATGACGACGGTCGCCTATTGCGCTGTGACCCAAGGCGGCCGCACCGACCCCGGTGGGCTCTGGATGCGCCCCGAGGTGCTCCCGGGCTTGCGGCGCCTCACCGACACCGTGCACGCCGAAGGCGCCGCGGTCTGTGCCCAGATCGGGCATGCGGGCCCCGTCAGAGCGGGCCGCACCGGCAAGGACAAGGCGCTGGCTCCGGGGCGCTTCTTCAACCCGCTCGTCATGCAGTTCACCAAGCAGGCCACCCGAGACGACATCGACGGCGTGATTGCCGCCCACGCCGACGCGGCGCGTCTGGCCATCGACGCCGGCTTCGACGCCGTGGAGGTTCACCTCGGCCACGGCTACTTCTGCAGCTCGTTCCTCAGCCCGCTGATCAACCGCCGCGACGACGAGTTCGGCGGCACACTCGAAAACCGCGCGAAGGTGGCCCGCGCCGTGGTGCAGGCGGTCCGGGAAGCGGTCGGTAACCGGATCGCGGTGACGGCGAAGTTGACGATGTCCGACGGGCTTCGCCCCGGCATCCGGATCGGCGAGGCACTGACCACCGCCAAATGGCTCGAGCAGGACGGCGGGCTCGACGCGATCGAGCTGACGGCGGGCAGTTCCTTCATCAACCCCATGTACCTGTTCCACGGCGATGTGCCGATCAAGGAGTTCGCCGGGGTGTTCAAGCCGCCGATGAGGTGGGCCGTCCGCGCGATCGGCAAGAAGATCCTGCGCGAATACCCCTACCGTGACGCCTATCTGCTCGACCTTGCACGCCAGTTCCGCGCCGAGCTGTCCATGCCGTTGATCCTGCTCGGCGGCATCACGAACCGCGAGACGATGGACCTCGCGATGTCGGAGGGCTTCGAATTCGTCGCGATGGCACGGGCGCTGCTCGCAGAGCCGGATCTGGTCAACCGGATCGCCGCTGATAAAGACGCACGCTCGGTGTTCTCGGCGTGCACTCACTGCAACAAGTGCATGCCGGCCGCGTTCCGTTCCCGCCCGTCTGTGCGCACTCACTGCGTGGTAACCGGAGCCCCGGGTTGACCCGGGGCAAGAACGAAGAGTGCCTATAGAGTGATGCGCGATGAACCAGCCATCGCCGCCCGCGCTGACCGTTCGCACTGAGGGTTCCGAGCGCACCTTCGCACCCGGCCACGACGTGGTCATCGGGCGCGACCTGAGGGCCGACGTCCGCGTCGCCAATCAGTTGGTGTCGCGTGCGCATGTGGTGTTGCGCTTCGACCGCGGCCGCTGGGTGGCGATCGACAACGGCAGCCTGAACGGGATGTTCGTCGACAATCGGCGTGTGCCGACCGTCGACATCCGCGACGGGCAGAGCATCAACATCGGTAATCCCGACGGCCCGCGGCTGACCTTCGAGGTCGGACGGCACATGGGTGCGGTGGGCCGGCCGCCGCAGACCACCGTGGTCCCGGTGCAGGCGCCGATCCAGGCGAGGGCGGGCACGACGTGGCCGGCGGAGGCGCCGCCGCCGGGGTATCCGCCGAGCGGCTCAGCGCCGCAGCCCGGCTTCCTGCCGAGCGGTTCGCAGCCGATGCCGGGCTACCCGCCCAGCGGTTCGCAGCCGCAGCGCGCCTATCCTCCCGGCCCGCCCAGCGCTCCGCCGTCGCGGCCACCGGGTGGTCCCCAGCAAGGCAGGCCGCCTGGCGGACCCAGGCCAGTCGGGCCGCCTTCGCAGCCCAGCTATGCGGGTCAAACACAAATGGGACCCTCGGCGCGGCCGGCAAGCGGCGGCGAGGGCGGCAACATCGCGACCAGCATGATCCGGATCCTGCGCGGCGGCGGGGGCGCACCGCCGGCCGGATCGCAGACCATCGGCCGCGCGACCGACAACAGCATCGTCGTAGCCGACGTATTGGCGTCGCGACACCACGCGACCCTTGTGACCACGCCCGCGGGTGTCGAGATCCAGGACGCCCGCAGCATCAACGGCACGTTCGTCAACGGCAACCGCGTCGACCAGGCGCTGCTGCGCGATGGCGACGTGGTGACCATCGGCAACGTCGACCTGGTGTTCCAGGGCGGGACACTGGTTCGCCGCGAGACCGAAGCCACCACTCGCACAGGCGGTTTGGAGGTCCACGGTGTCACGTGGACCATCGAGGGCAACAAGACACTGCTGGACAACATCTCGATCGCGGCGCGTCCGGGCACGCTGACCGCGGTCATCGGGCCCTCAGGCGCAGGCAAGTCCACCTTCGCCCGGCTGGTGGCCGGCTACACCCAGCCGACCAGCGGCGCCGTGTCGTTCGAGGGTCACAACATTCACGCCGAGTACGCGTCGCTGCGAAGCCGAATCGGCATGGTGCCGCAGGACGACGTGGTGCACGGTCAGCTGACCGTCAGCCAGGCGCTGATGTATGCCGCTGAGTTGCGGCTGCCGCCGGACACCACCAAGGCGGACCGCGCCGCGGTCGTCAAACAGGTCCTCGACGAGCTGGAGATGAGCCAGCACCTGGAGACTCGTGTCGACAAGCTCTCCGGCGGCCAGCGCAAGCGGGCGTCGGTGGCGCTGGAGCTGCTCACCGGCCCGTCACTGCTGATCCTCGACGAGCCGACGTCTGGGCTTGACCCGGCGCTGGACCGCCAGGTGATGACAATGCTGCGTGGGCTCGCCGACGCCGGCCGCGTCGTGCTGGTGGTGACGCACTCACTGACGTACCTCGACGTGTGCGACCAGGTGCTCCTGTTGGCACCCGGCGGCAAGACGGCGTTCTACGGGCCGCCCAGCAAGATCGGTGCGTCGATGGGCACCACCAACTGGGCCGACATCTTCAGCTCTGTCGCCGGCGATCCCGACGCGGCCCATCAGCGCTACCTTCAGCAGCACGGGCCGCCTCCCCCGCAGCCGGTCTCGGAGTCGCCGCAGGACCTGGGCAAGCCGGCGAAGACGAGCCTGTGGCGCCAGTTCTCGACGATCGCGCGACGCCAGGTGCGGTTGGTGATATCCGACCGCGGATACTTCGCGTTCCTCATGCTGCTGCCGTTCATCATGGGTGTGCTGTCTCTGTCGGTGCCGGGTGACGTCGGGTTCGGCGTACCGAAGACGGCGCTGGAGGGCGGAGAGGCGCCTAACGAGCCGGGACAGATCCTGGTGATGCTCAATGTCGGGGCGATCTTCATGGGGACCGCACTGACGATCCGTGCCCTCATCGGTGAGCGGGCGATCTTCCGTCGCGAGCAAGCCGTCGGCTTGTCCACCACCGCTTATCTCCTGGCGAAGGTCGGTGTCTTCACGGCGTTCGCGCTCGTGCAGTCGGCGATCGTCACCGCGATCGCGGTGGTCGGCAAGGGATTCGGCAAAGGGGCCGTCGAGTCGGGCTCTGTGATCGGCAGTCCCGCCCTGGAGTTGTACGTCGACATCGCCGCCACCACCGTCGCCGCCGCGATGGTCGGTCTCGCGCTGTCGGCGCTGGCCAAGTCGAACGAACAGATCATGCCGCTGCTGGTGGTCGCCATCATGTCGCAGCTCGTGTTCTCCGGCGGCATGATTCCCGTGACGGGTAGAGCGGTGCTCGACCAAATGTCGTGGTTCACCCCTGCGCGTTGGGGTTTCGCTGCGTCCGCGTCGACCATCGACATGATCCGCCTGGTTCCTGGTCCGCTGACGCCGCAGGATTCGCACTGGAAACACACCGCTGGCGCCTGGGCATTCGACATGGCGATGCTCGGCGCGATCTGCGTGGGCTACACAGCGTTCGTGCGCTGGCGAGTCCGCCTTGCCGCTGCGTAGGCGACGAACCAGGGCGGCGCGCTCTCGCCCGGTTTCCTGTGAGCATGGTTTAATCCGGGCCAGCACTGTTGGCAACGGCCGGCACTCAACTTTGGGAGACACCCTATGAAGAAGTCAGCACCGGCCATCGGCGTCGCGGTCGCCGTCATCTCGTTGGCCGTGGGACTCGTCGGCTGCAGTTCGGGGAAGAACGATGCGAAGTCGTCGACCTCGTCGGCTAAGTCGTCATCATCGTCGTCGTCATCATCGTCGTCGGCGGCGAAGTCGACGTCTGCACAGCCGTCGGGCGCCAATCAGACCATCGACGAGTACCTGCAGCAGGCCAACATCCAGACGACGCCGATCAAGCACGACACCCCGGGCGCACCGACGATCGACCTGCCGGTTCCGGACGGTTGGACGCTGGTGCCCGAAAGCGACGACGCCCCGTACGGCGGCATCACGTACAACGCCGCGGAAAATCCCAGCGACCCGCCCAGGATCATCGCGGTCCTCTACAAGCTGTCCGGGCCAGTGGACGAGGAGAAGCTGTGGGCTGCGGCCCCCGGCGAGCTGAAGAACCTGCCGGACTTCGACGGTAGCGACGGCGAGAAGGACACTCTCGGCGGTTTCCCGGCGTACCAGGTCGGCGGCACCTTCACAAAGAACGGCGAGAAGCGGGTCGGTGCACAGAAGACAGTGCTGATCAAAGGTAGCGACCTGTTCCTCCTGCAGCTCAACGCGACAGCCGCAGAGGGCGAGGCCGGTGCGCTGGGCGACGCGACCAGCGTGATCGACGACAAGACCAAGATCACGCCCTGACCGAACGCCGGTCAGTGCCCGTTACTGGCCGGCAGGAGCGAGCTGAGCCAACGCGTACTCGGCAAGTGCGATCAGTGCCTGTTTGGCTGAATCGCGGTGTCGCGCATCGACGGAGATCACCGGCACCTGTGGCGACAGCGAGAGGGCTTTGCGGACTTCAGCCGCCGGATAGTTCGGCGCGCCGTCGAATTCGTTGATTGCCACCAGGAACGGCAGATCGCGCGCTTCGAAGAAGTCCACCGCGGCAAAGCTGTCCTGCAGACGCCGGATGTCGACGAGGACGATCGCGCCGATCGCGCCGCGTACCAGGTCGTCCCACATGAACCAGAAACGCCGCTGACCCGGAGTGCCGAACAGATACAGCACCAGATCTTCTTCGCCCAACGTGATCCTGCCGAAATCCATTGCGACGGTTGTGGTCTTCTTTGCCGGCGTGCCCTCCAGTTCGTCCACACCCACCGAGGCTTCGGTGAGAATCGCCTCGGTGCGCAGCGGCATGATCTCCGACACTGCGCCCACGAAAGTTGTCTTGCCCGCGCCGAATCCGCCGGCGATCACGATCTTCGTCGACGCCGCGACGCGGGCGTCAGAGCGTCCGGAGGCCACGCAGCGTCCTTCCTATCAATTCGCGCCGCTCGTCAACGGGCGCCGTGTCGTCAAGTGTGGACAGCATACGCAAATGGCCTCCCTCGACCAGGTCGCCCACCAGTACCCTGGCGACCCCGACCGGCAGGTCCAGTTTGGCCGCGACCTCGGCTACCGACGGCCTTGTGGCACAGAACTTCACGATCTCCGCTCTGACGTCGTTGGGAAGCCAGTTGTGTCGCGCCGACGGCTCTGTCAGCTCGACCTGCGCCTCCAGGGGCAGGCTGATGCTCGCTCGGGTACGCCCGGCCGTCAGTGTGTACGGCCGTACCAAGCGTGGTTCGTTGTCCATCTGTGCCTCACGAGTGCTGGGTAGCCCGTCGTGACGACTTGACCACGCCGCCAACGCGTTCGACCAGAACTGCCATCTCGTAGCCGACCTGT
>JAVHWG010000468.1:0-3155 GCA_032159965.1 Mycobacterium sp. | reverse complement strand
CGTGCCTGCGCACGGAGCGTAGGTTACCGGCTCGCCGGCGCGGGCATCATTGCCGCGCGTATCTCGTCGTCGTCGACCGCGGTGTACAGCGCCGTTGTCGCGACGCTCGAATGTCCGAGCAGCGTTTGCGCTGCGCGCAAGTTCCGCGACCCGCGGTAGGCCCTGGTGGCCAACCTGCGCCCGAGCGATTGAATCGTCCCTCGCCCCAACGCACCGCGATTTACACAGAACGCATGGCCGCTTCGATCCAATTCGAGAACTCGATAGCAAGATGCCACCTGTGACCACTGATGATTGTCGGGAGAGTCAGCGCGGGGAACTCAACCGTTCGCAGCGGGCGAAACCCGTGGCCCTCATCGCGGAACTGGTGCCGTACGCCGCCGATTGCCAATCCGTCGTCTAGGCGGGCCGCGCCCGCAACTTGAACCTGGCGGCGCGATTCTTCATCGACTACGAGGACACGTTGCCCGTTCACAGCATTTCCAGCACGGCCGCGCCGTCGGCGAGCACCTGAGCGATGCCCTCGGGGTTGACGCACATAGGACCGCGGCCGGCGCGCACCGCGGCGGCACGAGCGCAGCTGTGCGTGGCATCCGGGGCTCGCACGCGTCATCGACCGGCGCACTCCTCGCCGGGGGCGGCGCGGCGCTGTTCGCGGGCTTGGGCCTTGCGGCACTACACAGCCAACAGCCAGCAAACAGCATTTCGGCGTAAAGCGCTGTCCTGCGGAGTCGCCGGATTTCTCGGCGAAAAGAGCCGCGGCAGATTTTGCGGCGTCGTAGCCTGAGATCGTCGACTCGGAGGCGGTCCCGGGAACCGGGTGGTATTGGCTTACCACGAGCATGCACTGCGAGGTGAGCGGTGGCTGTGCGCGCGTGCGTACGGCCAGCATTGGCGGCCGGTCGGCGTAGCGACCCGCTAACCTGCTCAACGCTGAGAGGTCGATCGACATGCACGATGTGAAGAATTGGGTATGTGCCGGCGTGCTGACCGCGGGACTATCGTCGGCGATGCTCGCCGGCGCCGCGTTGGCCGCCGCTGCACCCGATGGTGATGCCCACCCACCTTCCGGATCAGGCTCATCACCCTCCACCGATGACGCGAAGCAGACAGCAAAACCACCACGCTCGAAGGAAGCAGCTGACAACAGCGGGTCGAGTGGACCACGGCGCGGCACACAGCAGCAGGGTGATCGCAAGTCGCCGACTCTCAAGCAGACGAATCAGCCCATCGGCATTTCGCCCGGTAACGACCTCGACCAGGCACGGCCGCCACGGCAGCGAAACACGCTGTCTGCCAGTGTGTTCGACCGTAAGAACGCCGACACGCCAGCGGCCGCCACCTCCGACCCGATCAAGAAACCTGACCTAGCGTTCTCCACCACAGCGCTTGGCACTGTCACCGACACCGCCGCGTTCGTGCCAGTGCAGCATTTGACGTCCGCATCGGCCCCGGATTTGAAGGCTGCCAACCTGCCGCAGAAGCCAGATCCCATCGAGTCGGTGGCGGTTGCGACGTCGGCAATGGTCTCTGGCCTTTTCAGCCCGCACTTCGCGGTTCCCGGCCTTCCGGATGCGCCGGGCAGTCTGCCCCAGCCATGGGCGCTGGCCGCCGCCGCGCGCCGTGAGCTCGACATGTCAGCCGACGAGGCGACACCCGCCGCCATGAAGAATGCGTTGGCGCCCTCGGTGCAGAACTCGCTGACCTATACGCCGGGTCCGTCGCTTTTCGACCAGATCACCCTGACGGTGCTCGACGGCTTCAAGGTGTTTTCGAAGGTCACTGGCATCAACCTCACTGCCGTAATAGGTGCCGTGACGTCCTTCCAGGATCCGCCGTTCTTTTTGACGTTTGGGCTGAACACAAAGCAGTCGACTTTCGTCGCCGCCGATGGCGCGCAGTGGCAGGTATGGGAAATCAGCCCGCCCAATCCGTCGGACAAGACCGTCGTCGCCTTCCACGGTGGCGGTTGGATATTTCAGACCAACCTGCTGAATTGGATCGACTACACGAGCATGGCGCGGGAAACCGGCGCGACGGTCGTCGTTCCGCTGTATCCGTTGGCGACCACCGAAGCGGGTGCAGCGGTGAAGGTGGTGCCCGAGGCGGCCGACTTCCTCTTTCAGCAGATCACCGTCCACGGTGCGGAGAACGTCAGCATCTACGCCGATTCCGCAGGAAGCAGCATGGCGCTGGCTGCCGTCCGGAAGCTGATACTGGACGGGGCGGATGAGACGGCGCTTCCCGCGAGCATGGTTTTACTCTCCAGTGCGATGGATATGTCGAATTCCAACCCCGACATCCGCAACGTCGACGACCCATACTTCGACCTCGACAACCTCAGCGCTTGGGAGTCGCATTGGACCGACGGAGTCGGGCTGCAGGATCCGCTGGTCAGTCCGCTGTTCTTCGAAGACGACGTCCTCAAGAAACTACCGCCGACCACGATCTACGTGGGGCAGCGAGAGATCCTCTACCCCGACACACTGGTCTTTCATCAACGCGCGGTCGATCTTGGAGCGCCGATCTCGGTAGTGGTGGGTACCGGGATCCCTCACGACTGGCCCGCGTCAGGTCTTCCGATCTACTCACAAGCACCAGTCGTACGACCCGACATCTACCGCGAACTCGGCCTCATAGACAGCGACGAGGCCTGAACGAGCTTCTCACCGTGGCGTGAACGACACCTCCGCCGGCACCTAGTCAAGACTTGGTTCTGGTCCTCGTGAGACGACTTCCTCTGCCACTAACGCGAGCCTGGTATTGGAGTTCTGCGAAAAGCTTCTCAGTAGCTCGAACGCGCGGACCGCGTCGACGTTGAACCGTTCCATGATCATGCCCTTTGCTTGGCCGATGATGTCTCTGCTTGCCAACGCGGATTGGAATTGAAGTCGTTTATCGTCGGCGATAAGCGCGGTCGCTGCGTGGGTGGCGAGCATTGCGGCGACCGCTTCGTTCTCAATGGTGAAGACTTCGGGCTTGGTTCCGAAGAGGTTTAAGGCACCCATGCGAGCGTTGTGGGTGTTAAAGCTGGAACGACATCAGGCTATGGACGCCGGACCGCCATTGTGCGCCGAAGGACTTCTGCGTACTCCCGGTCGTCCATATCGGCGGCCCCCTGTCGCACTGTGGATGAGCGATGCGGGCCAAACAGA
>JAVHWG010000259.1:0-13832 GCA_032159965.1 Mycobacterium sp. | reverse complement strand
CCGAGGTCCCCACGGCTCCGAATACGAGATGACAGTCGGCTGTCCTCACATGAAGGGGTACAAAGAGGCGATGGATTTCAGACGTCCGAGCGCCCGACGGGTGGAGCTCCTCGACGCGCCTGCGGGGGGTGCGCCCCGCGAGCCTTCGCATGAACCCGAGTTATTCGACTCGTGGCGGACCGACGTACAGCTGGGTGTTTCGGCCACGATCCGCAAGTTCGCCGAGTCCAGCTGCGTCGCCGACCTCGGCGCTACCGGAGTCGACATCGCATACGACGTGCTGGCGCAGTTCATCGACGGAGGCAAGTACCTGCGCTCGACGTTCGCGTACCTCGGCTGGCTGTGCGCGGCGCCGGCAAACGACGCGGCGCTGCGGGCGGCGGCGAGCTTCGAGTTGTTGCACGTGTTCGCGCTGCTCCAGGACGACGTGATGGACGATTCGGCGCTGCGTCGCGGTCGGCCAGCCGCCCACATGCAGTTTCGCGACTGGCACGCCGACCGCGGCTTGTCCGGGTCCTCGCAGCGCTTCGGCGAGTCGGCTGCCGTGCTCCTCGCCGACTTGTGCCTTGTGTGGGCAGAGCAGATGTTCCGGCAGAGCGGGTTGCCGCAGGCCGCCCTCTTGCGGGCAATGTCGCGCTACGACGCGATGCGCACCGAACTGGCTGTGGGCCAGTTCGCGGACCTGGTGAACGACGCGCGGGGGTTGCCCAGCCTGGACGCGGTGCTCGACGTGGCGCGACGCAAGTCCGGCAACTACACCGTGCGGCGGCCACTGGAAATCGGCGCGGCCCTGGCCGGTTGCGACGAGCACACGCTGGTGCAGCTGAGCAGCTACGGCTCCGCGGTCGGCGAGGCCTTCCAACTGCGCGACGACCTCCTCGGCGTGTTCGGCTCGGCGGCAGTGACCGGGAAGCCGAGCGGTGGTGATCTGTCAGAGCACAAGGCCACCAGCGTGGTCGTCGCCGCCCACCGAATGGCGGACGCCACGGTCCGGGCCGAACTCACAACGCTGATGAGCTGCGACGACATCGACGACGCGGCGATTGCTCGCTGGCGGACTCTGATCGTGACCACCGGAGCCGTCGACTGGATCGAGGACCTGATCGCCGAGCGGGTCGCCACGGCGCATCAGCACGCATTCCAGGCGCAGGTCGACGGGTCGGTGCGGTCAGCACTGGTAAACATGGCTTTGGTGTGCACGATGCGCACATCGTGAGGTCGGAATGAAACGGACAACCAGCAGTTCAGGAGCACAACGGTGATTCGCACGGTCGGGGGACACGCCGATCACGTCGTGGTGGTCGGCGCAGGTCTGGCCGGGCTCGCCGCAGCACTGCACCTGGCGGGCCGCGGACGACAGGTCACCGTCGTGGAACGGGAGCCGGTTCCTGGCGGACGGGTCGGGCGCGCTGACATCGCCGGCTACCGCCTGGACACCGGCCCGACCGTGCTCACGATGCCTGACATCATCGACGACACGTTCGGGGCGGTCGGTGAGGAGGGTGCCGACCGACTCGACCTGGTTCCCGTCGACCCCGCCTACCACGCGTCGTTCGCCGACGGCAGCGAACTGGACGTACACAGCCAGCCCGATCTAATGGCCGCCGCCGTCGAGAAGTTCGCCGGCGCCGGGCAAGCGGCGGGCTATCTGCAGCTGCGGGACTGGCTCACTCGGCTCTACCATGTCGAATTCGACGGGTTCATCGCTGCGAACTTCGATTCACCGTTGTCGCTGCTGACGCCGCAACTGGCCCGGCTGGCTGCATTGGGCGGCTTCCGGCGGTGGGAGCGGGTAGTCGAGCGGTTCATCACGGACGAGCGACTGCGGCGGGTATTCACCTTCCAGTCGTTGTACGCGGGCGTTCCTCCGCAGCGCGCGCTGGCCGTGTACGCGGTGATCGCCTACATGGATACCGTTGCGGGAGTGTACTTTCCCCGCGGCGGCATGCGGGCTTTGCCGGACGCGCTGGCCGCGGCGGCCACTGACGCCGGTGTGAAGTTCGAGTATTCGGCGCCCGTCGTAGCGCTGGAGCGGTCAGGCGACGCGGTGACGGCCGTGCGCACCGAGGGTGGCAACCGCATCCCGTGTGACGCTGTGGTGCTGACCACCGAACTGCCGCAGACCTATCGGCTGCTGGGCCGCACGCCGCGGCGCCTGCTGCGCGCCCGACCGGCACCGTCAGCGGTGGTCGCCCATGTCGGATGCCGGGCCGTGAACCCTGCCGGCGCCCATCACACCATCCTGTTCGGCGGGGAATGGCAGCAGACATTCGACGACATCATCCGCAAAGGACGGCCGATGGCTGACCCGTCGCTGTTGGTAACCCGGCCCACGGCCACCGAACCGTCGCTCGCACCTGCGGGTCGCGATCTGCTCTATGTGCTCGCGCCAGCGCCGAACCTGGCACGAGGCCACATCGACTGGGACGCCACCGCCGACGCCTACGCAGCCGAGATGCTCGACACCGTCACGGCGAGGCTCCCCGGCGTCGCCGACATCGAGCTACTGCGCGTCGTCACGCCCGCGGACTGGTCCCGGCAGGGCATGGTCGCGGGAACGCCCTTCGCGCTCGCGCATACTTTCGCCCAAACGGGGCCGTTCCGGCCCTCGAACATGGTGCGGGGCACCGTGAATGCCGTGCTCGCCGGCTCGTCGACGGTTCCGGGTGTCGGTGTCCCGACGGCGCTGTTATCGGGCCGGTTGGCAGCGGACAGGATCACGGGCCCGCTCCGCGAGAATTCCGCCCGCCACATCGTCGGCACAGGGGGGAAGACAGCATGATTCGCTCCGAGTTGGACGCCGCGGGTGTGTCGCAACCCTCACTGCGCGAGGCCTACCGCACCTGCCGCGAACTCAACGCCGCACACGGCCGTACGTTCTTCCTGGCCACCCGGTTGTTGGCGCCGGCGCAGCGCCCCGCCGTGCACGCGCTGTACGGGTTCGCACGACTGGCCGACGACATCCTCGACGACCTCGACTCGCCACTCGACGTACAGGCGAAAACTAGGCGTTTGCAACGCCTTTCCGACCAGTTCTTCGACGGTGGTGACGGGGACGACGCGCAGACCAACAAGGTTCTCGCCGCCGTCCGGCACACTGCGGCGCTCTACGGGATCGACCTCGTACTGTTCGAGGAGTTCCTCGAATCCATGCGGATGGACCTGACGATCACCGACTATCCCGACCGAGTCGCGCTCAACCGCTACATGCGAGGTTCAGCCGAGGTCATCGGACTGGAGCTTCTCCCCGTCCTCGGCACAGTCGGTGCCGTGGAGGAGGCCGCGCCGTACGCGGCCGCGCTCGGAAAAGCCTTCCAGCTGACCAACTTCCTGCGTGACGTCGACGAAGACCTCACTCGCGAGCGGATATACCTGCCCGCCGATGAACTCGCCGCATTCGACGTCGACCGCGATCTGCTGAACTGGTGTCACACGCATCACCAAACCGACCCGCGGGTGCGCAACGCACTGGCCGCCCAGCACCACATCACCCGTGGCATATATCGATTCGCGTCCGAAGGCATCGAAAAGCTGGCCCCGTGGTCACGACCGTGCGTGGCCACGGCACTGACGCTGTACTCGGAGATCCTCGACCGCATCGAGGCCACCGACTTCGCAGTGTTCGACCATCGAGCGCGAGTGGGGAACGTGCGTCGCATCCGGGTGGCTGGTGCCGCTGTGTTCCGGGCGTGGCGCGCACGACGCGGAAACGCAGCGCCGCCAATGGAACCGATGATCGGCGCCGCCTGACATGGACCAGTGGCAATATCTGGTCGTGCTCGCCGGCTGCCTCGTCATCACCGCACCGCTGGAGTTCTTCGGCGCAGGCGTCTACCGCCAGCCCCGGCGTACCGCACGCGCGGTGTTGCCGGTGGCCGTCCTCTTCCTCATCTGGGATGCGCTCGCAATCGCAGCGGACGTCTGGACCTATAATCCGCAGTACATCACCGGAGTCCACGTGGGCTTCGGCATTCCTATCGAGGAGCTGTTGTTCTTTATCGTGATCCCGTTGTGCGGCTTGCTTACTCTGAATGCGGTGACCGCGATGCTGGCAAGGCGACGGCGATGATCGGTTACACGTTGCCCGCCGTGCTCGCCGCCGTCGTTGTGGTGGTGCTCGAACTCGCAGTGTGGCGGACCGGGCTCTTCCGCCGGGCGGCCTACTGGCTGTCGATGGCGATCGTCATCGGGTTCCAGATCCTGGTCGACGGCTGGCTGACCAAGCTGTCCGCGCCCATCGTCATCTACGACAACCGGCATTCGAGCGGGCTGCGGTTTCCGTTCGATATCCCGGTGGAGGACTATCTGTTCGGCTTCGCTCTGGTTACCGCAGTGCTGCTGCTGTGGGAGCGGCAGCGTGAGCATGGATGACGTGGACATGGGTAACGGGGGCCTGCCGCGGGGCGCCGTTCCGGCGGCGTTCGACATCGGCGCGAGTGCATACGACCGTATGGTCGGCGCGAATCCCGGTTATCACGATCATCTGCGAATATCCGTGCAGCGCATGCGAATACCCGACCGTGGCAGAGGGATGCGCCTTCTTGACGCCGGTTGCGGGACCGGAGCGTCGACGGCGGCACTGCTTGCTGCGGCTCCTGAGGCCGAGATCGTCGGGGTGGACGCATCCGAGGGAATGCTGCGTGAAGCAGCCGACAAGGACTGGCCGTCGTCAGTGCGGTTCGTCCACGGCCGCATCGAGGACCTTGCCGCCCTGGGCGTCGACGGACCGTTCGACGACATCCTGGCCGCCTACCTCGTCCGCAACCTGTCCGATCCAGATGGCCAGCTCAGCCGGTTTCTCGAGCTGCTGCGTCCCGGTGGAACGCTTGCGCTGCACGAGTATTCGGTCGCGGACTCGCCTACGGCGAAGTGGCTCTGGACCGCAGTGTGCTGGGGCATCATCATCCCGTCCGGGTGGCGGCACACCCGCGACACGACGCTCTACCGGCATCTGTGGCGCAGCGTCCTGACTTTCGACGGCGCCACCCGGCTGCGTCAGCGCCTCACAGACTCGGGTTTTGTTGCTGTGCATAGCGAAACGGTGCCGGGTTGGCAGCGCAACATCGTCCACACGTTCCTCGCCGGCAAGTCCACATGACCTCCAACGGCCACCGCGACGCTCGCCGCGTCACGCACCCTGCCAAACCGGGCTTGCCGGATGCCGGCCTGCTGGCGACGGTGCCCCACGCCGTGGTGATCGGCGCCGGTATCGCCGGCCTCGCCGCCGCAACCGGCCTGGCCGAGCGGGGTGTGCGCGTCGACGTCGTCGAACGGGAAAGCTACCTTGGCGGCCGGGTGGGCGGATGGACCGAGCAACTGTCCGACGGCAGCGCCGTAGCCATGAACCGCGGCTTTCACGCATTCTTCCGCCAGTACTACAACCTGCGGCACCTACTGCGCCGCACAGACTTCGGCCTTCGTCGGCTCACTCCCGTCGACGACTACCCACTGATCGACGCTGCGGGGCGCAAAGACACTTTCCGTGGACTTCCCCGGACGCCGCCGTGGAACGCGATGATGTTCGCGCTGCGAAGCCCGACCTTCCGGTTGCGCGACCTAGCGGGTTTGAATGCCCGTGCCGCTGCCCCGCTCGCGGCGGTGTCGGTGCCAGGGATCTACGACCTGTTGGACGACACCGACGCCGAGACATTCCTGCACGACATCAATTTTCCCGATGCGGCAAGACATTTGGCGTTCGAGGTGTTCTCGCGCAGCTTTTTCGCCGAGCCTGAACACCTTTCGGCTGCCGAACTGGCCGCGATGTTCCACATCTACTTCCTCGGCTCGAGCGAGGGTCTGGTGTTCGACGTCGCGGAGTCGAACTTCGACGCCTGTCTGTGGGAGCCCTTGCGCCAGTACCTGCTGAGCCGCAATGTGAAGTTCCACAACGGTGTCTCGGTCGCCGCCGTCGAGATGAACGCGGACAATCGCTTTCGCGTGCAGATGGATTCCGGTGCTCCGATCGACGCCGACGCCGTGGTACTGGCGACCGACGTCGCCGGACTACAACGCATCGTGCACGCCTCGGACGCGCTCGGCGACTCGGCGTGGCGGGCAACGATCGCCGGCATGCGGACCGCGCCGCCGTTCGTCGTGCATCGACTCTGGCTGGACCGGCCGGTCAACCCCGACCGTCCGGCATTTCTCGGGACCGGCGGCCTGGAACCGCTCGACAACATCAGCGTGCTCGACCGCTACGAACGCGAGGCAGTTGACTGGTCCCGCAGGCACGGCGGCTCGGTGGTGGAGTTGCACTCCTACGCCGTGCGCGACCCGTCGGAGGAGCTGTCCGGTCGGATGCTCGCCAGGTTGCATGAGCTCTACCCCGAAACCGTTACCGCGCGTGTCATTTCAGAGAAGGTCCTCTACCGCGACGACTGCCCGCGATTCGCTCCCGGCGATTTCGCCTCTCGGCCCGCCGTCCCCACGCCGCATCCGCGTCTGATGCTCGCAGGTGACGGCATCCGCATCGATCTACCCGTTGCCCTGATGGAACGTGCGGCCACCACCGGATGGTCGGCGGCTAACCGGTTGCTCGACGTCTGGGGGGTGGCCGGGCACCCATTGCACACCGTTCCCGTCGACGGCCGCAATGCCCTGTTGCGCCGCCTTGCCACCGCTTCATCGCGGAAGGCGGTGCATGCATGAAACTGCCGAAAAGCGTTCCCTTCGAGATACTCCCCCGGCAGCGCTGGGCAGCGCAGCAGCCTACCTACCGCGACGCCGAGCCTGCGGTCATCGAAGCCGCCCTGGCCCGCTCGCAACGACGGCCGTCGGGCAACTGGTACGTGTTCGCCGCCAGTCGTGACGTGCGCGCGGACCGGCCGTTCGGGACGGTGGTGGCTGGCACCGAAATCGTCGCGTGGCGCGGCGGGAACGGCGAGCTACATGTCGGACCCGGTACGTGCCCGCATCTGGGTGCGGACCTCACGGCCGGAACCATCGATTGCGGCGCCTTGATCTGTCCGTGGCATGGCCTGCGCCTGGACGGGAACCGCGAGTTCGGCTGGAAGCCAATGCATTGCCACGACGACGGCCTGCTGGTATGGGTCCGGTTGGACCGTGCCGGGGGTGAGGAGCCGCTCGATTCACCAGTGATCCCGTTGCGCCCTAACGGTTTCCAGCTTGACGCCGTGACCCGTCTCGACGGTATGTGCGAGTCGGAGGACGTGATCGCAAACCGGCTCGACCCGTGGCACGGCGCCTGGTTTCATCCGTATTCATTCACGCGGCTCGAAGTGCTCAGCGCGCCCGCGGCTGACGCCGACGATGACGCGGACCGGTTCCTGGTCGCTGTCACGTTCAAGATCGGCCGGCTGGGTGTGCCGGTGATCGCCGAGTTCACCAGCCCTGAACCGCGGACGATCGTGATGCGAATCGTCGACGGTGAAGGCGCCGGCAGCGTCGTCGAGACCCACGCCACGCCACTCGGTTCCGGCACAGACGGTCGGCCGCGCACCGCCGTCATCGAGGCGGTCATCGCTCATTCGGACCGCTCAGGGTTCGGGCATTCACGGCCCGCCGCGCCGCTGATCAGGCCACTGATGCGGCGTGCGGCCACCCGGTTGTGGCGCGACGACCTCGCGTACGCCGAACGCCGCTACCTGGTCAGAACATCTAACCGACGGTGATCTCCGCCTTGTCGGGATAGAACGCGACGTGCCCTGCGATCGCGGACACGGCTTCATACGGCTGCTCATATGTCCAGATCGCGTCGTCAACCGTGCCACCGGCGGTCACCACGCTGTAATAGCTGGCCACGCCCTTGTACGGGCAGTAGGTCTCGGTGTCGGTGCGCCTCAGTAGCCCCGCATCGGCGTCGTCGAGCGGAATGTACTGGACCGCGGCGTAGGTCGACTCTTGAAGCGTCTGTGCGTTGTCGGTTTCTGCTACCACCTCGCCGTTCACGCGGACGGTGACGTGTTTGCCCGTCGGCGTGACGGTGATCGGGTGCTTGTCGGTCGGGTGGAGTTTGGGACGTGTGCTCATACCTGCAGAACGCTTCGAACGGCGATGTTTCTTCCGGTGCGGCGCCTACTATCCGGGCATGGCTCAACTTGGAGAACCTGCAGCGGGCGCCGACGTCACGATCGATGCGGCCCCGGACGCCGTCTACGCGTTGATCACCGATTTGCCGACTCTCGCGTCGCTCGGCGAGGAAGTCAGCTCGATGCAGTGGCGGAAGGGTACGTCCGCTCAACCCGGCGCAGTGTTCAAAGGCGAGAACCGCAACGGTAGCCGTAAGTGGACCACCACCTGCACGGTGACAGAAGCGGTCCCGGGAAGTGCGTTCGCGTTCGACGTCAGCTACCTGGGCATGCCGATTGCGCGCTGGCGCTACGACATCGAAGGGGTCGACGGCGAGCGCTGTCGTGTCACTGAGCAGACATGGGACCGTCGCCCCGCCTGGTTCCGCCCGGCAGGCGGGGTCGCCACCGGTATCAAGGATCGCGCCGGGGCGAACTCTGCGCACATCAAGGCCACACTGCGGCGCCTGAAAGACCGAGCCGAGAAGTAGCTCTGACAGGTCCGCCGGATGCCCATCGAAATCGGGCCGGGATAAGGCAGAATGTGCTACGCGTACAGCGCGAGAGTGCCGCCGAGTGCAGTTATGCTCTGCGGGGAGACATGACGATCGGAAGGCGTCTCGATGTCAGATCAAGGTGGCTATAACCCTCCTGGCGGTTACAACCCGCAAGGCGGCGGATACCAAGGTGGCCAGGGCGGTTACAACCAACCGCAGTATGGCGGGCCGCCGCCGGGTTACGGGGGCCAGCATGGCGGCGGGCCGAGTTCCGGCGGGTTCGACTTGCACAAGATCATGCCGGGCGGGGTGATTGCGCTCGCTGGTGGTCTGCTCTACCTGGTCTTCAGCTTCTTCCCGTGGTACACGATCGGCGGCTGCGGCGGGTTCGACGGCTCGTCGTTCGGGATCGAATGCCCGACTATCAGTATCAACGCCTGGCACGGCGGCCTCGCCATCTTCAGCGTGATCCTGTTCGTTCTGGTCGCTGGGGCGTTCCTGGTCAAGGCGCTCGGCGTGATTCCGCCGAGTGTGCCGCTGGAGATCATCGCGCTCGGCCTTGCGGTGCTCGCCGACGTGTTCTTCCTCGTGGCGTTCTTCGACACGGCATCCGGCTTCGTGACGCGCGGATGGGGCATGTGGGCTGCGCTCGCGCTGGCCGTCCTCACCACTGTCGGAGCGGTTCTCGAGTTCATCAAGGCCGGCGCGTTCAAGTCGTTGCAGCGCGGCGGTGGCGGACCCGGCGGTCCGCAGTCCGGTTACGGCCCGCCGCCTCAGACTGGTTACGGCCCGCCACCGCAGCAGGGTGGCTACCCGCCACAGCAGCCGCCGCCTCCGCCACGTGGGCCCGGCGGCTACCCGCAGCAGGGCCCGCCCCAGGGTGGCTACCCGCCGCCGCAGAACAAGCCCTGGTAACCCAGGGTCACGAACGACCCGAGATCCGGTCGGCCAGTTTGGCGACCGGACTCGTCGTCTTCGGTCCATGCCCTTCGTGCCAGTCGGCGAAGCGGTACGCAACATACATAGCCCGGACCGCCAGCCAACGCAGAGGCTCGGGCTCCCAGTCGCGGCACCGATGGTTCACCCACGGCAATTCCACAAGGGGACTGCGTCGGTCCAGCACCAGATCGGCCAGCGTGCGACCGGCGAGGTTCGACGCAGTCACACCGTGTCCCGTGTATCCGCCGGCCCACGCCTGGCCGCTAGCAGGATCGAATCCGACGCTGGCGTTCCAGTCCCGCGGCACCCCGAGCACCCCGCACCAGCCGTGCGCAATTCCGATCCCGGCCGTCTGCGGCAGCGCCGCGCGCAGGACCGCAGAAAGCCGGCGCACGGTAGGAGTGTCGACCTGCCCGTCGCGGTCGATCCGCGACCCGTACCGGTACGGAATCGCGCGACCACCGATCGCGATGCGATCGTCTGCCGTCCGCTGGGCGTAAAAGAAGCCGTGGGCGTTGTCGCCGATGGTCTCGTGGCCCTGCCAGCCGATCTCGTCCCAGATCGCTTGGGAAACAGGCTCGGTCACGATCATCGAGCTGTTCATGGGGAGCCATCGCCGGCGCAGGCCGGGTAGTGACGCGGTGAAGCCCTCGGTTGCGCGCACGATTACAGGCGCGTCGACACATCCGTGCTCCGTGAGCGCCCGTCCGGCGCCGATCTTCGTGGCCGGACTGCGTTCGTAGATCGTCACGCCCAGCCGCTCTACAGCGTCGGCCAACCCGCGAACCAGGGTGGCAGGCTGAACCCGCGCGCACTGCGGCGTGAACGAGGCGGAGACCATGCCGCCGATGCGTACGCGCCGGGTCGCTTCAGCGGCGCTGAGCAAGTCGACGTCGTCACCCCATTTGCGGTCCTTTTGGGTCTCGGCGACGAGGCGCATGTGTTGGGCGGGACTGCGGGCCACCCGCAATGACCCGCCTTTGACGATGTCGGCGTCGATTCCCTCGCGCGCCGCGGCGGCGATCACCTCGTCGACGGTCTCGGTCAACGCCCGCTGCCATGCCAGAACACGGGAGCGCCCGTAGATCCCAGCCAACCGGTCACGATCACCGGGAACCAACGCCGAGAGCCAGCCACCGTTGCGGCCGGATGCGCCAAAGCCGGCAAACCGCGCCTCCAACACGGTGACTCGCAGGGACGGGTCTGCGCGCTTGAGGTAGTACGCGGTCCACAAACCGGTCAGGCCGGCACCGACGATGCAGACGTCGGCATCGCGATGGCCGGGCAGCGCAGGACGCGGGTCGGGCAGCACAGGGAACCAGTGGGACACCCGTCCGGTGGGCACCGAGTCAGAACGCATACCGCTGATACTGCGCCACCGCCTGTCCAGAGACCGGCTAATCCGTTTGCGCTGCTTTCAGTTTCCTTCTCATGTCGCGCATGTCGACGAAGAACCTCGCTGCGGCGCGGATGGAGTCCTCGACTGGCTGGGGCTGCCAACCGAGTTCGCGAACCGCCTTGCTGTGGTCCACTTCAGCCTCCGCGCGCATCAGCCGCAGCGACCGCAGCGTCATCTGTTCCGGGGTGCCACGCAGCCGTGCCTTGAGGCTGCCGGCAACCGCCATTCCGTAGAGCATCGTTAGCGACAACGAACGGCGCGGCGCAGGCACACCGGCTTCTCGCGCAGCGATACGAATCATCTCGCCGTTCGTCACCATCTTGTCCGAGATGATGTAGCGCTCGCCATTGCGGCCACGCTCGGCAGCGAGAATCAGCGACCGCGCCGCATCGTCGACTCCGACCGCCTCGAGCCGGATTCCCTTCATCACGAACGGCATCTTTCCGAATGCCGCCCCTGCCACCATCGCGCCCTGCGGCGTCATATTCCAGTCGCCCGCACCGTATGTCGTAGACACGCACATCGCCACGGCGGGCACGCCGTGCTCGTGGGCGTACCGCAGCACGAGTTCTTCAGCCTGCAAGCGGGACAACGCGTACGGGCCGTCCGATCTGCGCCACACGAACTTGTCCTCCTCGGTCGCGCCGCGATGAGCGCTTGCGCGAAGCGCGCTTCCGCGAAGAGCTAACGGGCGCCGGCTCTTTCGCCGGCCGATCGTCACGTAGCTGCTGGTGAACACAAACCGCTCGAGATCCATCGATTTCGCCACCTCGAGGACGTTGCGCACACCCTCGACGTTGGTCCGGAACAGCGGCGCTGGGTCGCGCAGCCACGCGCGGGTGTCGACGACGCAGTAGTAGACGACGTCGCACCCCGTCATCGCCTCCGTCAACACGTCAGTGTCGAAGACGTCGCCGTAAAAGCGTTGCACCGCAAGGTCGTCGATTCCGGTCGTCTTGGCACCCTCGCGCACCATCGCGCGCACCTCGCCGCCGGCGGCGACCAGCTGGCGAGTGACGTGGCTGCCGAGAAATCCGTTGGCGCCGATCACCAGGGATGTCTGGTCGGCGACACTCATCCGAACTGCTCCATCCACCGCGCGGCTTCGTCGGGCAGGGTGCCGAGCTCCTTTGCCTTCCGACACCATTTCATCGTCGCCTTGACGAATCTCAACGGGTTGTAGACATCCTCTTGCCGCCGCCAAAGGCCATTGCCGCCGTAGGTGATGATCGAGATGTTGGTGGCACTGATGATCGTGCCATCACCGGGGTCCCGCATCGGGTTGTCCAACTCGAGGATGACCCGGCCCGTCGGCTCGTCGATCACCGACCACAGCGTCGGGAACGACGTCATGTAGCTGCCGGGAAACTCCGTCATCGTCCGCCAGATCCAGGCGCGTACCTCGTCGTGGCCACGCATCGTGCCGGCGGCGTGCTCGACGTATTCGATGTCGGGCGTGTACTGCTGCAGCCAGGGATCCCAGTCGCGGGTCTCGGCCGCACGGCCGACGGTTTTCTCGAACTCCTCGAATGCCGCGGTGAGCTCGGCGCGTCCGTATGCAGTCACAGCTCAAAACTAGAACACGTTCTACCAAGGTTGTCGAGAGGGTAGACATGGTGTAACGAGGGACTATCTGAACGCCACTCCCCGTTGTAGAGAGCGACAAAAGGAGAAGCGTGACCCCGGAATATGGCAAGGAATACAACAAGAATCCAGCGGCGGTGGACGCACTGACGCCGGAGCAGTACCAGGTGACCCAGAAAAGCGGGACTGAGCGCCCGTTCACCGGCGAGTACTGGGACAACCACGAACCCGGCCTCTACGTCGACGTGGTCTCGGGCGAGCCATTGTTCGCGTCCGTCGACAAGTTCGAAAGCGGCTCCGGCTGGCCCAGCTTCACCAAGCCCGTCGACGCGGAGAACGTCGTCGAAAAGCGGGACCGCTCGCACTTCATGGTCCGCACCGAGGTGCGCTCGGCGCACGGCGACAGCCACCTCGGTCACGTCTTTCCGGACGGACCGACCGAGGCGGGCGGTCTTCGGTACTGCATCAACTCGGCCTCACTGCGCTTCATCCACCGCAACGACCTCGAGAAGGAGGGGTACGGCGAGTACCTCGGCCTTTTCTCGAACACGAAGGAGACCCACGCATGAGCACCAAGACAGCGGTCCTGGCGGGCGGATGCTTCTGGGGTATGCAGGATTTGATCCGCAAGCAACCCGGGGTCGTCAGCACGCGGGTCGGCTACACCGGTGGCCAGAACGCAAACGCCACGTACCGCAACCACCCCGGTCACGCAGAGGCCGTCGAGATCGTCTACGACCCGCAGCGGACGGACTACCGGGCGCTGCTGGAATTCTTCTTCCAGATCCACGATCCCACCACCAAGGACCGCCAGGGCAACGACGTGGGTACCAGCTACCGCTCGGCGATCTTCTACGTTGACGACGAGCAGAAGCAGGTGGCGCTCGATACGATCGCCGACGTCGAAGCGTCAGGGCTGTGGCCCGGAAAGGTCGTCACAGAGGTGACGCCGGCCGTCGACTTCTGGGAAGCCGAGCCGGAACACCAGGACTACCTGCAGCACTATCCCAGCGGATACACCTGCCACTTCCCGCGGGCTGGCTGGAAACTGCCGAAGAGGGCAGCGACCGCCTGATCACCTGCGCTGCAGGACGATTCGGCCACCGAGCTTCGGCGTATACGCGACTCCCCGGGAGTGCGCCTTCTCGCCGGGCTCGGTGGTCGAGTCAAGCCTGAAGTGCCGCAGAACCGTTCGCAGCACGACGTCCATCTCGATGTTCGCAAACGCCGCGCCGACGCACCGGCGGGTTCCGCCGCCGTATGGTACCCACGCGAACGTCGGCGGCCGGCTGCCGACGAAGCGGTACGGGTCGAAACGCTCGGGCTCAGGGAATGCATCGCTGTTGGAATGCAACTGCGAAATACTGATCAGAATCGAGTATCCTT
>JAVHWG010000441.1:0-13520 GCA_032159965.1 Mycobacterium sp. | reverse complement strand
GAACCTCGCCCCGCACCGGCTGACCGAGCAGCTTGTTGCTGCGCCGTTCGATCCGGCCGTCAGCGCCGCGCTGGCAGCCGCCGGCAACGCCCCGTCGACGCCGTCGTATCTCGACCGCTCGCTGACGGTCGCCTACCAACACGACTCGCCCACCGCACGCAGGCAGGACGCCGTCGGGGCACTCCTGTGGTTGGGACTCGACCCCGGCGTGACGCCGCGCTCCCAGGTGGTCATGCCGCCGCTGTACTGGGACCTGCAGGCCGCCGACGCGCAGACGATCCTGTCCGCGCTCGCGACCACGATCCGTGCCGGCGTGGCGGTGCCCCGATCGCTGCCCGCGGCTGCCGATGACGCGCAGCAAACCGCGGCCGCGAACAGCCAGCCCCTCCCCGACGAGGCGAACCTGCGCGGCCGGATCGGCGAGGGTGTGACCACCGACGTGGCTCGTCAGGTGCGCCGGCTGTCGGAGCTCACCGCGGCGCTGAGTACCGACCCGCGTACCGGACTGACCGGCCCGCAGTACACCGCTCCGCTGCGCGAAGACATGCTGCGTGCACTGAGCCAGGCTGTCTCGCCGACCATTCGCGACGAGTTCGCCCGCCAGCAGATGGCCGCCGTCGGCGCCACCGCCGATGACATGTTCCGCGCGGTGACGATCGTCAATCCCGGCGGGTCCTACACGCTCGCGACCGAACACAGCCCGCTGCCGCTGGCGTTGCGCAACGACCTTCCGGTGCCCATCAAGGTCCGTCTTCACTTCGAGACCCCGCCCGGCATGAACGTCACCGACATCGGCGTGCAGGAGCTGCCGCCGGGATACCTGCCGCTGCGGGTTCCGATCGAGGTGCACTTCACGCAGCGGGTCGCCGTCGATGTGGTCCTGCGAACCCCCGACGGGCTGCCGCTGGGTGACCCGGTGCGGTTGTCTGTGCACTCGAATGCGTACGGCAAGTTGCTGTTCGCGATCACGATCACCGCGGCAGCCGTTCTGGTGATGTTGGCAGGCCGCCGGTTGTGGCACCGCTTCCGCGGTCAGCCCGATCCGGCCGATCTCGACCGCCCGGATCCCGTGTGAGCACCGGGCGCTGGCAGCCCGCCGGCCCACCGGCGCAACCCCCGGGGTACGGCGTCGCGGGGCCTCAGCCTCAGCCTCGACGGGCCGCACCCGATCAACGGGCGCGCGCACCCCGTCGGCCGCCCACTCGTCCACCCTCTCGACCACCCTCTGAGCGGCCCGAACTCTCCGACGCGGCGGTGGTGTCCCGGTCCTGGGGAATCGCGTTCGCGACGTTGATCAGCCGGGTCACCGGGTTCGCGCGGTTCGTCCTGCTCGCCGCCATTCTCGGTGCCGCGCTCACGAGCGCGTTCTCGGTGGCCAACCAGTTGCCCAACCTGGTCGCCGCGCTCGTCCTGGAGGCGACGTTCACGGCGGTCTTCGTCCCTGTGCTCGCACGCGCCGAGCGCGAGGACCCCGACGGCGGGACGGCGTTCGTGCGCCGGCTGGTAACCCTGGCCACCACGCTGCTGCTGATCACCACGGTCCTGTCGGTGGTTGCCGCGCCGATTCTGGTCCGGCTCATGCTCGGCAGTGACGCCACCTCGAAGGTCGACGAGTCGCTCACCACCGCGTTCGCCTATCTGCTTCTCCCCCAGGTGCTGTTCTACGGGTTGTCATCCGTTTTCATGGCAATCCTGAACAACCGCAACATGTTCGGTGCACCGGCATGGGCTCCGGTGGTCAACAACGTCGTCGCTCTGCTCACCCTCGGCGTGTATGTCTTCATTCCCGGCGACCTTTCAGCCGGACATGCCAACGCCAAACTGCTGGTGCTGGGCGTCGGCACCACCCTGGGGGTGGTCGCGCAGGCAGCGGTTCTGCTGATCGCTATCGGTCGGCAGCGAATAAGCCTTCGCCCGCTATGGGGCATCGACGACCGACTCAAGCAGTTCGGGATGATGGCCGCCGCGATGGTGCTCTACGTGATGATCAGTCAGTTCGGCCTGGTCGTCGGAAACCAGATCGCAAGTTGGGCAGCCGATTCCGGCCCGGCGATCTACAACTACACGTGGTTGGTCCTGATGCTGCCGTTCGGGTTGATCGGCGTCACCGTGCTGACTGTGGTGATGCCGCGGCTGTCGCGCAATGCGGCCGCCAACGACCTCCGGGGCATGCTGGCAGACCTGGGCCTGGCCACGCGTCTGACGATGGTGACGCTGATTCCTATCACCGCGTTCATGACAGTCGGCGGCTCGGCGATGGGTTCCGCGCTCTTCGCTTACGGCAACTTCGGTTCGGTCGACGCCGGGTATCTCGGCACAGCGATCGCACTCTCGGCGTTCACGCTGATCCCCTACGCGCTGGTGCTGCTGCAGCTACGGGTGTTCTACGCCCGGCATCAGCCGTGGACACCGATCCTCATCATCGTCGTCATCACCTCCGTCAAGATCGGCGCGTCGCTCGTCGTGCAACAGCTGGCAGTGCACGACGTGATCGCCAACCCGCAGCTTGTGGCGGGCTTTCTCGGCACCGCCAACGGATTGGGCTTTCTGGCCGGCGCGACCGTCGGCTACTTCCTGCTGCGCCGCTCGCTCGCGCCGCCGGGCGGCATGCTGTTCAGCGCCGACGTGCTGCGTACGGTGCTGGTGACGGTGTCCGCGTCGCTGCTGGCCGGTCTGGTCGCTTACGTGGCGGACCGGTTGCTGCACGTCAACGTCCTCACCGAACGCTTCGGCGGTGGCGGGTCGCTGGTGCGTCTGGCGCTGCTGGGACTCATCATGGTGCCCATCATCGCCGCGGTGATGCTGGCAGCCCGCGTCCCCGAAGCCCATTCGGTGCTCGGCGCAGTCCGCCGCCGGCTCGGGCGCTCCCCCGCGCGGTCAATCCCGGTTCGGGCAGAGTCCAGCGGGTATACCTCGTACCCTGAACAGAGGCTTTCGCATATGCCGCGGCCACGCCCGGGATCCTGGCCCGTCCAGCACGGGCAAGGTCGCGTCCACGCCACAGCACGGGAAGGGACGGCGGTGACCGACGAGACCCCAGGCAGCGCCGACGCGACGACGCGGCTGACTCGCCCGGTGGCCGACGATTTCCAGCCCGATGTGTCCTCTGACACGCCTGTCGAGAGGTCGGCGCCCCCCCGCGTACGGGTTCCGGCTGGCGACTTCGCCGGTGACCCGACGCGCGAGGTGATGGGCATGGCGGCGCCGTCCTCCGATGCGTCCGGCGGCGACGACGTCCCGCTCATGCCCGGCGTGAGTATCTCCGACGGGCGCTACAGATTGCTCGTCGATCACGGTGGTCCGGACGGTCTGCGGTTCTGGCAGGCGCTGGATACCGCGCTCGATCGGCAGGTGGCGTTGACGTTCGTCGACCCTGACGGCCGGCTCCCGTCCGACCAGCTGCAGGAGATCCTCTCTCGAACGCTGCGCCTGAGCCGCATTTCGTTGCCCGGCGTCGCTGGCGTGCTCGATGTGGTGCGTGTCCGGGCCGGCGGGCTGATCGTGTCGGAGTGGATCCGCGGTGGCTCGCTACGCGAGGTCGCCGACACGTCGCCGTCGCCAATCGGCGCAGCGCGGGCCATGCAGTCCCTGGCCGCCGCGGCGGACGCCGCCCACGCGGCCGGGGTCGCACTGTCCGTTGATCATCCCAGTCGAATTCGCGTCAGCATCGAGGGTGATGTCGCCCTCGCGTTTCCCGCGACGCTGCCGACCGCCAGCCCCGAAGACGACATCCGCGGAATCGGCGCCGCGCTGTATGCGCTGCTGCTCAACCGCTGGCCGCTACCGGAGGGTGGCGAGCGCAGCGGACTGGCGCCTGCCGACGTCGACGGCGTGGGAAATCCCGTCGAGCCGAAGGCCGTGGATCATCAGATCCCGTTCCAGGTATCTGCTGCGGCGGTTCGCTCGATACAGAGGAGCGGCGGAATCGCCAGCGCCTCAACGCTTCTGACGATCCTGCAGCAGGCCACCGCCGAGGCCGACCGCACCGAGCTGATATCGCCCGTCGAGACGGTGTCACCACCTCCGGCGCGGGTCAAGGGCGGTGGGGGCCTGCGCCGTTGGAGCGAGTTGGATGAGGACGAGCGCGCGCGGCGCCGCAAGGGACTGCTCATCGGGCTGAGTGTCGTCGGCGCGATCCTCGTGGTAGCCGCGTTGTTGGCCGCGGCGTTGTTCCACGGCTTCGACGGTGACTATGGCACCAAGGAAGACAAGTACGGACTGCACCCGTCATCCGAGGCCGCCGCCCCCGATAATGCAGGCGCCTCGGTGAAACCCGACAAGGCGACTTCTTGGGCGCCTGGCGGCTCACCCGACAACCCCGAGCAAGCGCCGCTGGCCATCGACGGCAACCCCGCCACCGCCTGGAAGACGGTTCACTACGACGACAAGGATCCGTTTCCCGCTGCCTACCCCGGCGTCGGACTGATACTGCACCTGCCCAAACCCACTGTGCTGAGCTCGGTCGACGTGACAGTCAACAGCACAGGCACCCAGGTACAGCTCCGGTCGTCGTCGTCGGATACGCCGACCGCCCTCGACGACACCAGCGAGCTGACGAAGTCGCAGCCAATGCAGCCCGGTGCCAACACAATCAAAATCGACAATGCCCAGCCCACGTCGAACCTGGTGGTGCTCATCACCAAGCTCGGAAGTACCGGCAGTGATTCGCACGCCGAGATCGCCGATATCACGCTCAAAGCTCAGTCCTGACCCCATCCCAAGTACTTCCGTGCACGGCGTTCGACGAGACGGCGGCAGGGCCAGCGAACACCGGCTGCGCCAGTGATGAGGCTCGTCGCGACAGTCAGTTAAGCGCAATCGGCAGCCATGTAGTTGCGGACGTAAACAACTCAGAAGTTGGCGTCCGGTGGCAGTCCCGTGCGCGCTTATGGTTCGGCTGTGGGGAGCTTCGGGGGGTCGGACAAGCCTCCGCGCGGTGACGCGGAGCTGTTGGCGGCGCACGTCGCCGGGGATCAGTACGCCTTCGAGGAGTTGTTCCTGCGGCACCAGCGGCAGCTTTATCGGCTGGCGCGCCTGACCAGCCGCACGGGCGAAGACGCGGCCGACGCACTGCAGGACGCAATGCTGTCGGCGCACCGGAGCGCAGGGTCCTTCCGCAACGATTCGGCGGTGAGCAGCTGGCTCTACCGCATCGTCGTCAACGCTTGCCTGGATCGCCTGCGGCGCAACAAGAATCACGTCGCGATCGAGCTGGAGGACGATATCTGCCCGGTCAGCGACCCGGCGCCGCGCACAGATACCGCAGTTGTCGTACAGCGGGCCCTGATGCGGCTTCCCGTCGAGCAGCGTGCCGCCGTGGTGGCGGTCGACATGCAGGGCTATTCAGTCGCCGACGCCGCCCGGATCCTGGGGGTGCCGCAAGGAACGGTGAAGAGCCGCTGCGCGCGTGCCCGTGCCCGGCTGGCTCTGATGCTGCGCTATTTCGACCACGACGCGGCCAGCGGCGCCGCCGGATAGATGTTTCGCTTCTACGCACCTGACCCGGTAGAACGAGCGGGTGGACAAGCGGGACACGCCGGCCGTCGAGCGGGTCCGTGCCGACCTCGCGCAACTCGGACACGACGAGGCGTCGGCCCCCGCCGTACCGCCCGCCGTGACCGACCGGGTCGTCGCGGCGTTGCGCGCGGTGTCGGTGTCGGAGAGTCCGGTGCGCAGGCGCGCCGTTCGCCTGGCCGCTCTCGTGGGCGCTGTTTCGGCCGTCGCGGCGACGGCCCTCGGCGTGGCGAATCTGGCCGGACCGAAGGTGTCGGAGCCGTCGTCACACCCGGGCACCGACCCGACGTCGCCGACGATCCCGCTCTCGGACGCGGAAATCCTCGCCCTGCTGCACGCACCTCGGGATCTGGGAGTCCTCGGCGACCCCCGCCGGCGCTCGTCATGTTTGAGCGGTCTCGGGTATTCCGGTGCGACGGTCGTGCTGGGTGGCCGCCAGCTCGCGGTGGGCGGTCAACCCGCGGTGCTGCTGGTGCTGGCCGACGATTCGGCGCCGGCGGGCGGCACGGCGTCGGTGGTAGCGCTGGCCGTACGCCCGAACTGCAGCACGGCCGACACCGGGCTGCTCGCCGAAACTCAGATCGAGCGTCCATGACCGCATCGGGGAACACCTGGACATACCCTGGTGTTGAGATCGTTGCGCGAGAATGCAGAAAGGCTGGCATGAGTTCCTCTCCCACCGTTCACGACGTGATCGTCATCGGATCGGGTCCGGCCGGTTATACGGCGGCGGTCTACACCGCACGGGCACAGCTGACGCCGCTGGTTTTCGAAGGCAGCCAGTTCGGCGGCGCGCTGATGACCACCACCGAGGTCGAGAACTACCCCGGTTTCCGCAACGGCATCCAGGGCCCCGAGCTGATGGACGAGATGCGCGAACAGTCGCTTCGCTTCGGCGCTGACCTGCGGATGGAGGACGTCGACTCGGTGTCCCTGCAGGGCGCGGTCAAGACAGTCACCGTCGGCGACGAGGTACACCACGCCCGCGCCGTCATCCTCGCGATGGGTGCCGCGCCCCGTTACCTTCACGTTCCCGGCGAGCAGGAGCTGCTCGGCCGTGGGGTGAGCTCCTGCGCCACCTGTGACGGCTTCTTCTTCCGCGATCAGGACATCGCGGTGATCGGTGGCGGCGACTCCGCGATGGAAGAGGCCACCTTCCTCACCAGGTTCGCTCGCAGTGTCACAGTTGTGCACCGCCGCAACGAGTTTCGTGCATCGAGGATCATGCTCACCCGCGCCCAGGACAACGACAAGATCCGGTTCGTCACCAACGCTGTGGTGACGAAGGTGTTGGGTGACAAGGGCGTCACCGGGCTGCGTTTTCACGACGCCGTCACCGGCGAGGACCGCACGCTCGACGTGACCGGCGTCTTCGTCGCGATCGGCCACGACCCCCGCTCGGATCTGGTCCGCGGTCAAGTCGATCTCGATGCCGAGGGTTACGTCCTTGTCCGGGGCGGAACTACGCAGACCTCGCTCGAGGGTGTCTTCGCCGCCGGCGATCTCGTCGACCGCACGTATCGGCAGGCGATCACCGCCGCCGGGACCGGATGTTCGGCCGCCATCGACGCCGAGCGATGGCTGGCAGAGTCCGCGCACGCCGACACCACCGATGATCTGATAGGAGCTCCCCTGTGAGTGACGACACCGCCACCATTGCTGTGACCGACGGCTCGTTTGCCCAAGATGTGCTCGCCGCGTCGCAGCCGGTCCTCGTGGACTTCTGGGCGACGTGGTGCGCGCCGTGCCGAATGGTGGCCCCGGTTCTCGAGGAGATTGCCACGGAAAAGTCCTCTGAGCTCACGGTTGCCAAGATCGACATCGACGCCAACCCCGGCACCGCGCGTGACTTTCAGGTGGTGTCGATCCCTACGCTCATCCTCTTCAAAGGAGGCGAGCCGGTGAAGCGGATCGTCGGCGCCAAGAGCAAGGCGGCGTTGCTCCGAGAGCTTGGCGACGCGCTCTAGACAGGCCCGGTGGGCCTGACGTTTTCCCAATTCGGCGCACCTTCTGCGACAATATTCTCAGCTTGTCGTGCGATCGCCGATCGTATTGCCCTTGCGTTGATTTGTTCGATGCACCGGCGTCCGACTCGGCGAGCATGACCGAAAGGCCCGTGTATGTCGACATTGCGCCGGGGGGACCGCGGTAGCGCTGTCCCCGAGATCCGCGATGCGTTGGCGTCCCTGGGCTGGCTGAACCACCCCGACGAAGATCTGACCACCGGGAAGCACTCCGTGCCGGAGTTGTTCGACGGCGAGCTCGATCAGGCGGTGCGGGCGTTTCAGCAGCATCGCGGTCTGCTGGTGGACGGGATCGTCGGCGAGGCCACCTACCGGGCGCTCAAGGAAGCGTCCTACCGACTCGGCGCGCGCACATTGAATCATCAGTTCGGCGCTCCCATGTATGGCGACGACGTCGCGTCGTTACAGGCACGCCTGCAGGATCTCGGCTTCTATACCGGTCTGGTCGACGGACACTTCGGCCTCACGACCCATACCGCGCTGATGTCCTACCAACGCGAATACGGGTTGACGTCCGACGGTATCTGCGGCCCAGAGACGCTGCGCTCCTTGTATTTTCTCGGTGCCCGCGTCACCGGCGGTTCGCCTCACGCGATTCGGGAAGAAGAGCTGGTGCGGCGATCGGGGCCGCGGCTGTCCGGTAAGCGGATAATCATCGACCCGGGCCGCGGAGGCAGCGATTCCGGAACCATCACGCAAGGACCGCTGGGGCCGATCAGCGAAGCAGACATCCTGTGGGACTTGGCCTCCCGACTCGAAGGCCGGATGACGGCGATCGGCATGGAGACATTTCTGTCCCGACCTCCCAACCGCAGCCCGTCGGACGCCGAGCGCGCGGCCACCGCGAACACGGTGGGTGCCGACTTAATGATCAGCCTGCGTTGCGCCGCCCAGACCAGTGCCCTCCCGAACGGCGTCGCGTCGTTCCATTTCGGCAATTCGCACGGTTCTGTGTCGACCATCGGCCGCAACCTCGCCGACTTCATACAGCGAGAAGTGGTGGCCCGCACCGGTTTACAGGATTGCCGCACACATGGGCGCACCTGGGACCTGCTTCGGCTGACCCGGATGCCGACCGTTCAGGTCGACATCGGCTACATCACCAATCCGCGCGATTGTTCGATGCTGGTGTCGACGCAGGCGCGCGACTCGATTGCTGAAGGCATCTTGGCTGCCGTCAAGCGCCTGTACCTTCTCGGCAAGAACGACCGCCCCACAGGCACTTTCACCTTCGCCGAGTTGCTGGCGCACGAGTTGTCGGTGGAGCAGGCCGGCCGGCTCACTCACTGACGGCGCGCTGCACGCTGGCGTCGGCGCTGCACGCACCCGCGCCGACCGGCTCGAGCTGGGCGCTCTCCAACAGTCGTTCCAGCGCTGCCTCCACCTCGGCCTTCCATCCCAAACCGTGGTCCAGTTCCAGACGCAGCCGCGGGAAGTACGTGTGTGGCGCGACGACAGTGAATCCCACGTCCAGAAGGAAATCCGCGGCGATGATGCACTGGTCGAACGAGCAGTCTCCGAACGGCTCAACCACTGACCGGACATCCGGAGATGTGGTACCGGGTTCGACGAGCCTGTCCGCTTCCGCGGTGCGTCCGAAGGCCTCCAGTGCCCGCACACCGCGGCGCATCAAGTCGGCGACCGTCTGCGCAATCAGACTGTGCGCAAGAGTTTCGTATCCGGGCTCGGCACCCATCGACGTCAGCAGCACAGCATCGGGACTGACCGGACTGGTCGGGAAGCAACCCGCACGCGGCACCGCGCCCGACGGGGCGTAAAGGGCGTACCCGACGCACGTGGGATCCAGCGACTCGATGGACGGCGCATCCTGCTGCTCGCCTGCGTGCTGAATGGGAAGCGCGATTTGTCCGCACGCCCCCCACTCGAGCATCACCATCGAGAGCCAGGCTTCTTTCTCGAACTCGGGATCGGCGAAGTGGTCATCGGCCCCGAGGGTCGACGGATCGACCTCCCAGTACACACACCGCCGCGCGTGTTTGGGAAGCTGCTCGAAATATTCGAGCCGCAGTGGCGTGATACGTGCGGACACTACGGTCTGAGGCCTCCATGTCGTGCGTCTGCCCGGGTAAGCCCCTCAAGGATAGGAGAGGGCGGGTGTTCGGGGCCAGTATCGGCGATCTTCGATCCCAGTTTATCCATGGTCGGGCGAATTACGTTGCTTTGTAGCATCTTTCGCGTATTGACCCTTTCGAACCCGGTCTGAGGATCTCCGGATTGTCACAGTGACGTATCGACCCGGTGTCACCGGTCATGACTTTTCACCCGCGCTTGTCGTCCATCAACTCGACAATTCGCTGGAGGTCGTCGACTGAGCCGAATTCCACCACGATCTTGCCCTTTCGCTTGCCCAGGCTCACGGTGACCTTTGTATCGAACGCGCCTGACAGCCGCTCGGCGAGATCCTGCAGGCCCGGCATGTGGATCGGTTTGCGGCGAGGCCCCGACGGGGCGGTGCTGTCGCTCCGATTGGCTAACGTGACCGCCTCCTCGGTGGCGCGCACCGAGAGGCCCTCCGCGACGATCCGCGCGGCCATCGTCTCCTGGGCCTCGGGGCCGCCTTCGAGGGTCAGCAACGCGCGCGCATGCCCGGCCGACAACACTCCGGCGGCAACTCGGCGCTGCACGGGAATCGGCAGGCGCAGCAGCCGGATCATGTTGGTGATCAGCGGCCGTGACCGCCCGATCCGGCCGGCGAGTTCCTCGTGGGTGACCCCGAACTCGTCGAGGAGCTGTTGGTAGGCGGCCGCCTCCTCCAGCGGATTGAGTTGAACGCGATGAATGTTCTCCAGCAGTGCGTCGCGCAGCATGTTGTCGTCGGCGGTCTCGCGGACGATTGCCGGGATTGCGGTCAGGCCAGCCTGTTGGGCGGCCCGCCACCGGCGCTCCCCCATGACCAGTTGGTACCGGCCGGCTGAATCCGGCGTCCGCACCACGATCGGTTGCATGAGGCCGAACTCTCGTATCGAGTGGACGAGCTCCCCGAGCGCCTCCTCGTCGAACACCTGTCGCGGCTGCCGCGGATTCGCCACGATCTGGGCGGGGTCGATCTCGCGGTACACCGCCCCGATTTGCGCGGCGGGGTCCTGGCGTCCCCCCATGAGGACGTCCGCGGCTGCGGAGCCCATTTTGGCGCCCATGTCTTCGCCGGGACTGGTCGGGATCAGCGAGGCCAACCCGCGGCCCAGTCCGCCTTTGCGGCGCGCCGGTTGGGTCATCTCTGCCTCCTGTCCGCGTGCACATTCATCGATGCGGTCTCCTTGCTCGTGGTCATCGCGTCGGTCCCCCGCGTAGCGCAAGTTCACGACCCGCATCCAGGTAGCTCGTCGCCCCGCGGGAGCCCGGGTCGTAGTCGATGATCGTCATGCTGTAGCCGGGTGCCTCCGAGACCTTCACGCTGCGCGGGATCACGGTCCGCAGCACTTTTTCACCGAAGTAACGGCGCACCTCCTCGGCGACTTGATCGGCGAGCTTGGTCCGCGCGTCGTACATCGTCAGGATCACTGTCGAGACCGACAGCGCAGGGTTGAGGTGGGCCCGCACCATCTCGATGTTGTTCATCAACTGCGACACCCCCTCCAGCGCGTAATACTCGCACTGGATCGGGATGAGTACTTCGGGCGCTGCCACGAGCGCATTGATCGTCAGCAGGCCCAGCGACGGTGGACAGTCGATGAACACGAAGTCGAAATCGGTCTGGTCCAGTTCTGCCAGGGCGGTTCGCAACCGGTTCTCCCGCGCGACCATGCTCACCAATTCGATCTCCGCGCCGGCCAGATCGATGGTGGCCGGAATGCAGTAGAGCAGATCGCTGTGCGGGCTCTTGCGCAGTGCGTCCTCGAGAGTGATCTCGCCGAGAAGCACCTCGTACGACGACGGTGTGCCGGGATGCCGGTGTTCGATACCCAGTGCGGTGCTGGCATTGCCCTGCGGATCGAGGTCGATGACCAACGTCTTCAGACCATGCAGCGCCAGCGCTGCGGCCAGGTTCACTGCCGTCGTGGTCTTGCCGACACCGCCCTTCTGATTGGCAATCGTTAGGAGCCGGCGATGGGCGGGGCGCGGCAGCGGAGGGTGGATCGCGTGTGTGACGCGCATGGCGCGTTCGGCGGCCGCACCGATTGGCGTCTCTACCGGATCGCTTGTCCACGCGGCATCGCCGTCCGCGATCGGCGGTGTTTCACGTGAAACATTCGGGTCGGCGAGACCGTCGCCCACAGATACCTCAGGCACGCTCATCGATACCCCCTGCGCCGTGGCGGCGTCGGCTTTCGCTGCGCTGCCGATCCTTCTCCACGACCACGACGGTCACGGGCGGATCCAGATAGTCCTGACCACATCTCACCACTTCGATCGCCCCGGCGCCTAGCCGAGCGCGGTGATTCCCGCGCTGACTTCCCAGCCGCGCGACCTCCTCCTCGGCCTGCTCCCCCTTGATCGCCAGCAGTCGTCCGCCGGGGACGAGAAGCGGGTTGCACCACCGGATGAGTTTGTCCAGTGAGGCGACGGCACGACACACGACGACGTCCACCGGGCCGATGTCCTCGCGCACCGCGCGGTCCTCCACGCGTCCGCGGACCACAAGGATTGGCGTGCCCACAACCTCGATCGCCTCGTGCAGAAACGTGGTTCGCCGCAGCATCGGTTCCACAAGAAATATGACGAGATCCGGGCGGGCCAGCGCCAGCGGTATGCCCGGCAATCCGGCGCCGCTTCCGGCATCCACCACCCGTACACCGGTCGGGATGAGCTCGCCCACCGCCGCACTATTCAGCAGGTGGCGATCCCAGAGAATGTCCGCCTCTCGAGGCCCGATCAACCCACGCTCGACACCCGCACCCGCGAGCAATTCTGCATATCGTCCGACCGCCGTTAGATTGTCGCCGAAGACCCGCGCCGCGGCCGGTGGTGCACCCGCGAGCCCGACATGTTTCACGTGAAACATCCTCCCGACTCTGCGCGGCGCGTCCAGCGGAACTACATCGATGTAACTCGGGTGCTACTTGTCGACGAGCACGACCACGCGGCGCGACGGCTCCTGGCCCTCGCTCTCACTACGGACTCCGTCGATGCCGGCCACCGCGTCGTGCACGATCTTCCGTTCGAACGGCGTCATTGGGGCGAGCTGTTCACGCTCCCCCGAGTCGAGCACTCGCTGCGCAACCTTCTGGCCCAGGCCCGCGAGCTCCTCACGGCGGCGACGGCGCCAACTCGCGATGTCCAGCATCAGTCGGCTGCGTTCGCCGGTCTTCTGATGCACCGCCAGGCGAGTCAGTTCCTGCAGTGCGTCGAGAACCTCGCCGCGCCGGCCGACCAGCTTCACCAGATCCTCGCCGCCGTCGATGCTGACGATGGCGCGGCTGCCTTCCACGTCCAGATCGATGTCGCCGTCGAAGTCCAGTAGATCAAGCAGCTCCTCGAGGTAGTCGCCGGCAATCTCGCCCTCGGCCACCAACCGCTCCTCCAGTTCCACGGGTTCCCCCGCAGGCGCCTCAAGCTCGCTCGTCGGCTCGTCCAGGCTGCCCTCGCGCTCGGCGATTTCCGCGTCAGTCATCTAGGCCCTTCCTCTATTGCTCTTCATTCGTGGTCCCGCACGACGGATACAAAACCCGCCCTGGGGACTATCGTTTGCGCTTCTTCGGCCGCGCGCCCGGCCGCGGTGTTCGACTTACGGATCCTGCACCGCCGGCCTTCGCGGCCGACGGCTTGCTCTTCGGTTCGCCCACCGGCTTCCCGTTCCCGGAGCTATCGGCTTGCGCAGCGTTCTCGATGGTCTCGGGGTCAGCGGTCACCGTCTCCACAACGCCCGGTTCCGAGCCGTTCGGTGCTGCCGGCTTCTTGGTCGACCGACTGGACTTGGGCTTCGCCCCGGGTGGCGGCGCATTCGCCGACCGCCGTGCGATCGCCTCCTCTTTCTTGTCCTCTTCCTCTTTGGCGATCTTGCCGAACACGTAGTGCTGCTGG
>JAVHWG010000434.1:0-2987 GCA_032159965.1 Mycobacterium sp. | reverse complement strand
AAAAGTGGCGTTCTGCCGCCGCGTAACCGACATTGGCCGGCGCACTGGCGGGCATGTAGGGCCTGGCGTCGTAACTCGTCTTGTAGGCGGGCAGGGCGAGCAGGCCGATGAGGGCGACGGCGATCGTCGCCAGAAGGATGGGCCCTGGCCAGCGGACGATGGCCGTGCCGACCCGCCGCCAGCCCTGAGTGCGCAACGGGCGCGCGGGATCGAACAGCCCGAAATGGCGGCCGATGACCAACAGCGCCGGCGCGAGAGTCAGCGCTGCCACCACTGCGACGAGCACGCCGGTACCGGCGGGAATGCCGAGGCTTTGGAAATACGGGAGCCGGGTGAAGGTCAGACACAGCACCGCGCCGGCAATCGTCAGACCCGAGCCCAGGATGATGTGCGAGGTTCCGTGGTACATCGTGGTGAACGCTGAGACGCGATCTTGCCCGGTGTACCGCGCTTCGTGGAAACGGCCGAGAATGAAGATCGCGTAGTCGGTTCCGGCGGCGATGACCAGTAGCGTCAGCAGATTGGTCGAGTACGTCGACAACTCGATGATCCCGGCGTTGGCGAGTACGGCGACGACGCCGCGCGACGCTGTCAACTCGATCATCACCGTGAAGATCACGAAAAAGACCGTCGTGAGACGGCGGTAGAGCACGAACAGCATCACGGCGATCACCCCGAGGGTGATCAGCGTGGTTTTCAGTGTGCCGTGGCGACCCACCTCGAACTGATCGGTGACCAGCGGCGCGGCGCCGGTCACATAGGCTCTGACGCCCGGCGGCGGTGGCGACTGATCCACGATTTTGCGCACCGAATCGACGGACTCGTTGGCCAACGATTCGCCCTGGTTCCCGGCAAGGTACAGCTGCACCAGCGCTGCCTTGCCGTCGGCACTCTGCGAGCCAGCCGCGGTCAGCGGATCTCCCCAGAAGTCCTGGATGTGCTGTACGTGCTTGGTGTCCTGGGAAAGCTTCTTCACCAGGCCGTCGTAGTAGCGGTGGGCGTCGGCGCCCAGAGGCTGATCGCCTTCCAGGACGATCATCGCCGAGCTGTCGGTATCGAACTCCTCGAATTTCTTGCCGATGTGCTTGCTGGCCACCAGCGACGGCGCATCGTGGGGACTCAGCGACACGTTGTGCGCTTCGGCAACCGTCTCCAACTGCGGCACGAAGACGTTCGTCACGACCGCCGTGGCCAGCCAGAACAACGCGATGAGGACCGAGAATCGTCGGATGAGATCCGGAACTGACAGGCGCGAGGAGTGCTCGGGGCTCATCCGGACTTGTCCAGGCAGTAGGTCAGGGCGTTCAAGGTGTTCACTGTCCGCTCGTCCTTGACGACGTCGTCGATCTCGATCCGGCAGCCGAGTGAGTCGCTATTGCCCTGCGCGGTGATGTTCACGAAGACCGCGGGCTGGGTGGTGGTGGTGTCGTAGGCCCAGGGCAGTGCGGCGGCGTCGACGCGCTGCGGTTGGGCGTTGACGTCGGTGTAGGTGATGGTTGCCACCGTGCCCGGGGGTCCGAATACCTTCATGACCACGTGCTTGGGGTTGAACGGAACGATTTCGTCACCGGAGCCTTTGGGTGTCGACGTGACGTCGTGAGATCCGAAGATGCCGTGCAGGCGATACACGGCAAATCCAGCCAGTGCGACCACCACCACCGCAACCACCAGCATCCAGCGTTGGCTCAGCCGGCGTCCGATCGACAACCGCTGCATCCGTGAACCTTTCAAGAGCGGCGACAGGCGCGGACGTACGGGATTCCTGTAGAAGGGCTAATCAACTAGATTGACATTAGGTCACAAGGCCGGACACCACAACACCGGGAGGGACTGCGCGCATGCTGTGAGATCGCTGGATTTCCTTGACCGGCGGTGCGGTGGCTACCTGTTGAGCTCAGCGAGCGCATGAATCAGCTCGAGGTAGTGCTCGGGCGAGCGGTGGACGAACCGCGCCGACACGATCGTCGTCCCTGCCGCGGCCATGGTCTGCAGGATGTCTTCGGTGGCCCCCGGCTCGGTGATGGGATCCAGCGGTTTCTCCGACGGCAGCACGACGTCGAATCCGGCGGGCAGCTCCCACTTTTGCAGCCACTCCGCCGCCGTCGCCACCGGCACGCCGAACGGTGCCCAGCCGTCTGCAAGGGTGACCGCCCGCCGCAACGACCGTCTGGTGCGTCCACCGACCCAGATCGGCACGTGTGCTTGCAGCGCACAGGGATCGACGATGAGTCCGGCGAAGGAGTAGTACTCGCCGTCGTATGCCGGTTCGTTGCTCGACAGCGCCGCTCGCAAGGCCCGCAGTGCATCGTCGCCTCGAGGGCCGCGGTCCTCGAACGGCGCACCGAGAAGGTCGAATTCCTCCTTGAGCGACCCGACGCCGACACCGAGTATCACCCGTCCTCCGCTAACGTGATCCAAGGTGCCGTAGCGCTTTACGATTTCCAGCGGGTGGTGGTACCCGAGGACCAGCGTCATCGTGGCGAGCCGAATCTGCGACGTGCGGGCGGCGATGTAGCCGAACGTGGCCAGCGGATCCCAGTAACGGGCGCCGCGGCGTGCGGTTTCGGTGGCGGGCAGGCCGATGTGCTCGCTGCACGTGAGGTGGTGATAGCCGAGTTGGTCGGCGACCTCTGCGACGCGCCCGATCTCCTCGATCGACGCATCCTTCTCCCATGTCAGCTTCGCGCCGGCGACATTGGTGACGACGGGCGTCGTGATGCCGAGTTTCACCGCAGCGGCTCTTCGCCCGCCAGAATGGTGCGATGCATCAGGCGACCGCTGTCGACGGGATATTCCAGCACCCGGTGCATGGTGCCGGTGTTGTCCCAGATGAGCAGGTCACCAGGTTGCCACTCGTGCCGGTAGACGTACTGCGGCTGAGTGGACCAATCACGCAATCGCGCGAGCAGCGCCCGGCTCTCCTCTACCGGTAGGCCGATCACGTAATCAGCTGTGGCGCCGAGCAATAGAGATCTGCGTCCAGTCTG